>NZ_CZVH01000014.1:0-26788 GCF_001458555.1 Candidatus Kryptobacter tengchongensis
AGGAGAGACATTCACAGATTTTGGAAGAACATGCGAGGGCGATAAAGGAGTTGAGTGAGAGGCAGGAGAGACATTCGCAGATTTTGGAGGAGCATGCAAGGGCGATAAAGGAGTTGAGTGAGAGACAGGAGAGACATTCGCAGATCTTGGAGGAGTTAGTTCGTGGTCAGGAGAGACATTCACAGATTTTGGAAGAGCATGCGAAAAAATTGGAAGAGCATTCAAAGGCAATTGAAATGCTTATAAAAGAAGTTTACGAGTTGAAGATAACTGTTGGTGGACTTGTTAAGGAAATGGGCGAAATGAAAGTGGAGTTTATTCGGCTATCAGATGAAGTTTCAAAGTTAAAGGTTACAGTTGGGAATATAGGAGCAAGATGGGGAATTATGACAGAGGATATGTTTAGAAAAGCTTACGAAGAAATCTTGAAAGCTCTCTTTGGACTTGAATATAGAGTTGAAAAACGAAAGATAAAATATGATGGTAAAGAATCTGAAATTGACATTGTGATTTCAAATGCTAAGGAGATAATTGTTGAAATTTCAAGCTCAGTGAATAAGGAAAAAGCGGGAAGAATCGCTGAGAAAGTTAAAGCTTACAGAAAAGAACTTGGAAAAGAAATCCCAGCCTATGTTATAACTGCAAGTGCCTCAGCTGAATCAGTTATTTTTTTAGCTGGCGAAGATATTAAGGTTATAACACCTGAGCCATCTGAAGAAGGAGTTTAAAAAACACAAAAACAAATTAATGGTATCAAAGATGAAAAAATTATTTTTCGTTATCATTTTGATTTCATCTGTAGCATTTTCTCAAAATCCATTTCCGCTTGTTCCGATTCAGCAAATTCAATGGGTTCATCCTGATTCATTAAGGAAAGCAGATAGTTTGCAAACTGCTGGGGTTGCCTTCAATGCAGCTAACTTTCCCCATTGGATTTAGGATTCAAGATATTGGCATGTCCCACCGCTTTCAGCAACTCAATACGGCGATACTGTTACAGTTGTTGGGATAGTGTTAAATAAACCACAAATGTATGCTCTCGGTAATAGATACGCTGTGTTCATTCAAGATACCGCAGGTGGACCTTGGAGTGGAATTATTGTCCTAGCAAACGATACAACCTCTCCAAATACTCAAGCGACAGGGATTCAAGTTCTTGATACGGGGATGGTTGTAAAGGTTGTTGGAAGGGTTGAGGAATTTCCAAATGCATCAAGCACTGGATATACGGAGTTATTCACAGTTATACCTGATCCACAAACAGGTCAAATAATTCCAATTGAAGTTCTTGATTGGAAGTTGAGCAGACCAGAACCTGTTGAAGTCAGGGTTTCGGATTTAGTTAAAGGAAACGCTTATGCTGGAGGGCATCAAATTAATTTTTCCAACGGGGAACAATGGGAAGATGTTTATGTGATAATAAAAAATGTTTCGGTTATTAATCGTAGCGGAACTGTTGGGGGTAGGTGGACCTGGTGGATTGGCGATGATTCAAATAATGTTATACAAGTTTATGATGGTTCAAGATATTTTAGAGGTGGTTCGGGTGCTTATGATCCAAATTGGACTCCGCCACCAATTGGGACTAAACTTAAACATATTCGGGGTGTCATAGTTGGCGTTGGTAGTGGTTATGCAATTACACCGCTTTATCCTGGCGATGTAGAAATACTTTCATACGCTCCAGAAATAAACTACGCTTTTACAGAACCACAAAAAAGAGAACCTGCTTTACCATCAAGCAATGATCAAGTAAAGATAAGAGTAATAGTTAAGTCAATAGATCCTGAGCCAGGAGTTGTGATTGATTCGGTTAAACTTCTTTACAGTGTAAATTACGGTGGATTTAATGAAGTTTTAATGTCAAAAGTCCGTGGAGATACATTGTGGGAAGGTATAATACCACCTCAAGCGAATGGCTCGCTTGTAAGATACTTTTTCAAAGCATGGGATTCTAAAGGTCAATATTCTCAACTTCCAGGTGATACTTCTCAAAACATTTACTTTTATTTTGTTAAAGATGGTGAATTGAAGATAAAAGATTTGCAATATACGATTTTAAAAAATGGGAATACGGGGTTTTGGGATTTAAGAGTAAAGGTTTATGGTATAGTGACAGCTGACACAACTGACTTCCCTGCAGAATCTATCCCGAACGCTGGGAGTAAAGAGCAGTTAAGAGTGTATATTCAAGATGACACTTCCGCCTGGAGCGGGATTCGTTTATATGGTAGCAAGTCATATGTTGCAAAGCGTGGTGATAGTGTTGAGGTTATTGGAATTGTAAGGGAAAGAAATAATGTAACTGAAATTGTTGTTGATAGCATAAGAATTATTGAGCGTGGTAAACCAGTTTATGCACCAGTTATAGTTAGAACTGGTGAAGTTGGAAATAAGCCAAATGGAACAGAAAGCTCCGAGAAATGGGAAAGCATGCTTGTTGAGTTTAGAAATGTGTCTATTACAGATATTGATCCCGATAGAAATGGAGGAACATTTAGGGAGTTTGTGGTTGATGATGGGACTGGTCCTTGTAGGGTAAATGACGATGGCGCTTATAAATATTCAAATTATCCTGCTGATACATCACTTGGTTTTAAATTACTTTATGTTGGGAACAAGATAAGTTATCTTCGTGGTATATTTTACTTTTCATTTGGGAACTATAAGCTTGAGCCAAGGCAGGATGATGACTTTGGGACGGTGACAAAAGTTGTCATTGCTTACAATTCAGAGATACCCGATAAATTTGAGCTTTTGCAAAACTATCCGAATCCATTTAACCCGTCTACTTACATTGAGTATAGGTTGCCAAGACAATCTCGTGTGACATTAAAGGTTTATGATGTTCTTGGTCGGGAGATTGCGACATTGGTTGATGAAGTTCAAAATGAGGGCTCTTATAGGGTTAAGTTTGAGAATTCTCAAATTTCAAGCGGTGTTTATTTCTATGTTTTGAAAGCGGGTAACTTTGTTGATGTGAAAAAGATGATTTTGCTCAAGTAAATAATTGGAATCAAAATTTTGGAGATGGAGATGAAGATGAAACTTAAGCTTTTGTTCTTTGCGGTTATCTTGCTTACTTATGGTTGTGTTAAACACAAGGTGGCGGAGCCTTTCCCAAATGCAAAACCCGAAACTTATATTTCGCTTTTCCCAGATTCAACTTTGAATCAATCAACAAGTAATCTACATATTCATTGGTGGGGAGTTGATAAAGACGGTTGGGTTGTTAGTTATGTTTTCAGCTTTGATAGGGTTAATTGGTTCTGGACATTTAAAAATGATAGTATTTTTAAACTTCAGATTTTTGGGGCTGATACAAGTTATAATTTCTGGATTTTTGCGGTTGATAACACTGTTAAGATTAAATTTAGCGAAGGACAGAGGGTTAATTTTGTTGATAAAGATGGTGATGGGTTGTGGAGCCTTGGGGAGAAATTTGAAATTTCGCCTGACGACTCATATGATGATACGCCAGCAAGCCTAACATTTCCGATCAAAAATACACCGCCAACTGTTGAATTCGCAATGACAGGTGAATTTGCAGGGACGCGCCTTGATGTTCCAGATACAACTTTCCCAATAGTTTCGTTTCAATGGATTGCATCAGATATAGATGGGGATAATACAATTTCAGAATTTTGGGTTGCTTTAAATGATACATCGTCTTGGGTTGTTGTTCCTGGTCAGTTTAGATTTTTAACATTGCTTGCTGAAAATTTTTCTCAAAGTGATACCATTGCCGATGCTTTTGTTATTCCAAGTTCAACTCAAACACTTGGGCGTGCTCCTGTTCAGGGAACTTTGAAAATGCGTTTAAATGGTGAAAATGTCTTTTATCTTAAGGCTCGTGATATCGCTGGCGCTTTTAGTAGAACAATAAGAATGCCATCAGAAGAAAAAAAATGGTTTGTTAAAAGACCAAAGGGGAATCTTTTAATAGTTGCTGATTATGGTGTTGCGGATAACTCAATCAATTTTTATAAATCGGTTTTTGATACGCTTGTAGGTGGGAATTATGATGTTTGGGATTTAAGAGTTGGCTCAAGATATCCAAGACGCGGAATTTTAGTTCCACCTTTCCCAAGAGTTGATTTCAGTGAGGTTTTAACGAGATTTTATAATTATGTTTTTTGGGTTGCAAGTGATGAAGTAAATTTTGACATAGCAGCGATTTCGTTACCGAAGTTCAAATCTCAGGGTGGCAAAGTTTTATTCTCATTTATATTGCCACAGAGCACAACGCCTGATTTTGATGTTGGTAAAGCTTTAAGTGATCTTTCGGGCGTGGTTGATAGTGTTAGCTCTACACCGTTGACTGGTTTTGTTCCAGCGGGGACGAGAATTTTAAATTATAACCCTATAAATCCAGCGGAACAATCAGATTATCCGATTTTAGTTCGGGATAGTCCTGCGGATAACCCCGTTGATGGTGGTAAAATACTTGCTTTTTTGAGAGCGCTTTACCCATCAGCAAGCGCACATCCTATTTACTGGCTTGAGCCTCAAAGCGCATGGGGAAACCGTAGCTTCACAATAGGGGCAGAATCAATTGACAAAAACTTTGTGCTTGTTGGCTTTCCGATATATAGATTTAATGGGGGAACGAAAAAAGCCGGAGAGTTTATTTGGAAAGTTTTCAATAACTTTGGCGCACTTGGCAAATTTTCTTCGCTTAAAAATTGAAAAATTTAGAGGTGAGTTAAAAATGGGATATTTGTTTAAATCAATCCTGATTTTGCTCTTTTTGTTGGGATTGACCCAAGCTCAGGAAAAGGGTAAAATAATTGGAAGGGTAGTTGATGAAAAAACTGGTGAGGGTCTTCCAGCTGTGAATGTCGTTGTAAAAGGAACTTATTATGGAGCTGCGACGGACTTTGATGGGAAATTTGAAATTAGAAATGTTAATCCTGGAACTTACACAGTTGAGATTTCAATAATTGGTTATAAGAAGGTAACTATAACAGGAGTGAAGGTTCCCGCTGGTGGAATAGCTGATTTAAAAACCATAAAGATGGAAGAGACTGTTTTAACGCTTGAGCAAGAAGTTGTTGTGATTGGTGAAAAGCCACTTTTTAACATTGAAGAAACGCAGTCAAGGAGAACGATCACGGCTGAAGAAATTCAAATTGCCCCAGTTCAAAATGTGAAGGACATTGTAACACTACAAGTTGGGATTGTTTATAGTGATGAGGGAGTGCATATCCGAGGTGGGAGAACATATGAGAGTGCTTATCTTGTTGACGGCGTTTCAGTGCAAGATCCACTTGCCGGAACTGGTTTTGGATTGCAGTTAAGTCCAGATGCAATAGAGGAAATTGAAGTTATAACAGGTGGATTCAATGCTGAATACGGTCAAGCTACATCAGGAGTTGTAAGAGTGAAAACAAGAGAAGGCGGGGATAAATTTCAAGGTAGATTTTCTTATAAGTTTGATCATTTTGGGCTAAACAATAATTCAAAATCAAACTTTAATACCGATATTTTTGAGTTTAATTTAGGAGGTCCGTTTTTAAATATATTGCCTGGGAAATTGACATTTTTTTACAAACGGAAGCATTGGTTTTTCAGACGGATATACTTATGGAAGAACGGGGAAGAGACCCGGGAGGCTTTATTCGTCGCTTTTTAAAGAGATATTTGGTGGCAAATATAGTTCTTTCTACACTCCGCGTGCAGAAAATAATTATATGGGGATGTTTAAATTAACTTGGAAACCAACGACTACCTTCAAACTAAATTATACTTTTGGCTTTTCTGCAAGTGTGAATCAAAATACTCGTTCACTTCAAATTACGCTTGAATATGTTGAACCTGGACCTGGGTATCAGTATGAGTTTCAAAACATCCTTCAAAACGCAAATGTTTACTCTCACATAAATTTGAATCATCAAATTGCCGTCACACACACATTAAGTGAAAAAACATTTTACGAGCTTAATTTTAGCAGGTATTTTACTCGTTTAAGAAGCGATGCGAATGGACTTGATTGGAGAAGTTATAAAGAACCAAGGGATGTTCCGCAATTGCCTCCATATTATTATAATACCGAAAGCGATACAATTAGGTTAATTCCTGGCGATGGATTTTATGATACTGGAAATCCGTTTACATGGCACGATCATTCTGCTGTTGAATATACAATTAAAGGGGATTTAACTCACTTTTTCAGTGAAAGGAATAAGTTTAAAACTGGATTTGAAATGACATTTCAAAGGTTAAGATTTGTTGATATCTATCAGCCGTGGGTTCCGCCGATGGGATTAAATAATGACCTTTACGAAGTTAGCCCAGCCTTTGGTGCTTTTTATGCACAGGATAATATAACTTTTAGCGGAATGATCTTGAATTTTGGTTTGAGATTTGATTACTGGTTTCCTGGAAAATTTGTTGATGATGCAGTTAGAAATCCGCAGGTCGTTACGATCTCGGACGAGGCAAGGGAAAGGTATTTCCGTGAAACATATAATTTCTTCGGTCGCAGATGGAAAGGACGGCTAAGCCCAAGACTTGGAATTTCTCACCCTATTTCCGATAATCAAACTTTGTTTTTCTCCTATGGGCATTTTTCAAAAAGACCACGCCCTCAATTTGTTTACGCAAAACTTAATCCAGTAACCGCAAGATCAACTTTCCAAAAATTTGGAAATCCAAACCTTAATCCAGAGACAACGGTCGCTTATGAACTTGGTCTTAGAAATCAACTTTCTGAAAATGATGTTTTAACAGTCACCGCTTATTATAAAGATATTTTTGACTATGTAACAACAAGGCAAGCAAGAATAACAATAGCGGGACAACTTGGAAGAAGTTACATAACTTATGTTAATCTTGATTACGCCAGAAGCAGAGGAATTGAAGTTGAATATAAAAAGAGAGTTGGCAGATGGCTCAGGGCAACTTTAAGTGCTTCTTATTCAATTGCAACAGGTAAAAGTTCATCTCCAGATGAAGGAGTTCTTGCGATAAGAGGTGAAATTTATGAAAATATCAAAGAAACTTATCTTGTTTGGGATAGACCAATTCAAGCATCAGCGATATTTAATTTTTATGTTGATAAGGGCAGGGGGATATTCGGATTTGGTAAAGGGATACTTGATAATTTTAACCTTTATCTGAGGGCATTTTATCAATCTGGAAGGCGATATACACCATATTACTTTACTGGCGATACATTATCAAACGGGAAACCTGTTTATGTTCCAGATTTAAGAAACAGATACAGCAAAGTTGGAAAGCCTTGGTTCTGGGTTGATTTGACATTTGAAAAATATATAAAATTTGGCGGTCTTGAATTTACATTTTTAATTGAGGTGACAAATCTTTTTGACAATAAGAATTCGCAGATAATTAATCCTGTAACTGGAAGGGCTTATGAATTTGGTGATCCGACGCCTGTTGAGTGGAACGATCCGCTTTACCCGGAACTTCAAGCACCCGTTGATCCATTTCCGTTTAATCCAGCAAGATATTTGCCTCAAAGAAATGTAAAACTTGGTTTGTCTGTAAGATTTTAAAACAATTAGAAAATTCGCTATGAGAAAAATATCACTTTTGCTTTTGTTTTTACTTTTGATAACATGTTTTTCTTATGCTCAACTTTTTCCAGTTCTTGGTTCACAAAGGGCGGGAATTTCAACAGCACAATTTTTAAAAATCCCTGTTGGCGCAAGGGCTGTTGGAATGGCTGATGCATTTGTGGCAAACGCAATGGATGCCTCGGCTTTATATTGGAATCCTGCTGGAATTGTCCAATTTGGAACTAATGAGATTATCTTCTCCCATACAAACTGGGTTGTTGATATAAAGCATGATTTTGTCGGGGGAGTTTATCGTCTCTCAAGAAACGACGCAATCGGTGTTAGTTTGACAGCGCTTTATACGGATGATATGGAAGTTACAACAGAGACACAACCCTATGGTACGGGAAGATATTTTAAATATATTGATATGGCGGTTGGTTTAACCTATGCGAGAAGATTGACAAATCAGTTTAGCTTTGGTCTAACGGTTAAATATATTGATGAGACAATTGATGTCTTGAAAATGCGTGGTGTCCTTGTTGATTTTGGGACTTTTTACTGGACAGGGCTTGGAACATCAAGGTTTGCGATCTCAATTTCAAATTTTGGTGGAGATATCGCACCGAGGGGCGAGGTAACGCTTTTAAACGGCGATAAAATTTCATCATTCCAATCATTTTCACCCCCGACTATGTTTAGATTTAGTTTTGCCTTTGAACCAGTTATGAATGAGTTTCATAAGATTACAACTGCAATTCAACTAAATCATCCAAATGATAACGCAGAAAATTTTGGGATAGGGTTTGAGTATGGATTTAAGGAATCTTTTTTCCTTCGCGGCGGGTATAAGATAAATGCTGATGAACAAAACTTTACATTTGGCACTGGTGTTGCCCTGAAGATGGGATTTTTAAAATTAAACTTTGACTATGCTTTTGCAAAATTTACAAGGCTTGGTAATACACATAGGTTCTCGCTTTTGTTTAAGTTTGATTGAAAATAAAATTTTTATCTCTGATGAGGAAAATATCAATCTTTCTGTTTTTGGCTGTCAAAGCACTTATATTAATTGGATGTGGGAAAGAGCTTGATATTTCGCAATTTAACGATATTCCGAGAGGAATTTCAGTCTCTGATACAGTTTATGTAAAAGAAGGTGAAGATTGGAAAAAAGCAGGGGCATTGGAATTTAATCAGCCTGAAGATATATACATAGGGCATGATGGATTCGTTTATATAGCTGACACGGGAAACGATAGGGTCGTGATGCTTGACCTTGCTGGAAATTATATTGGCGAGAAAAGAATTTTACATCCAGTTGCAATCGCACAGGACCGAAGATTTAATCTTATAATTGCTGGGGAACTTATAAAAGGAAATTACAGATACGGAGCAATTTACAAAGTGAGGTTATTTGAATCTGGGCATAACATCAATATAGCAAGGATTGATACAATTTATTGGGAACCCGAGAAGCCAGCGAGAAGATTTACTGGCGTTGCAGAGCTAATAGACAATAGTTATTATGTTTGTCGTGTTGGACCTGATAATACAAGTTTGTTTGATCCGGATAATATGATTTTGCACTTTAGCAAAAATGATTCTCTATATCCGCGCGAATATATTGACCTTACTCCAAATCTTGATGCAACTGGTAGCGGAATCCGTTCAATAAATCAGATGAGTGCAATTGTGACTTTTTCTGATAGGAGGAGAGCGAGCGATTTTATAATTGCACAAACCGACCCAGGGGCAAATTTTAAGGTTAAGTGGTTTCGCTTCAACCCCGGAAGCGAAGTGATCCCTCCAAACTGGGAAGCTTATTTTAAACCAAATGCGACTGACTTAACGACACAGAATATTTTTGTAAGCCCAGAAGATGTAACGCTTGATACGAGAAATAATATCTATGTGATTGATTCAGCTCTTGATTCTTTGATGAAATTTGATGTGAGAGGGAAACTTTTAAAAGAATCTTTCGGTCCTGGTAAGCTTGGGAATGACAGGCTAAAAAATCCAAAAGGTGTTGCCTGGTTTGATAGAATTCTTTACATCGCTGATACAGGAAACAATAGAATCGTTAGGTATAAATTATCAACAGATATAAGATAAAAAACTCCCCCGAGTTGGGGGAGCACTTGCTCATTTTAAGATGTTCAATTTGCAGTTTCGCCAGGCTTAAGTTCAATCACAGCATTTTTAAACTTTGCAGGAAGATACTTTTTTAACTCTGCTGGTGTTCCGGCAAGGATTGGGAATGTCCCGTAATGCATTGGGATTACATATTTCGGTTCAACAAGTTTAATTGCTTCAGCAGCTTCCCTCGGGCTCATTGTAAAATGTCCTCCGATGCAAACGAGCATTAGATCAGGGCTATAGAGTTTTTTAATCCATTCCATATCCCCAAACAAACCTGTGTCCCCGGTGTGATAAACCTTGAAGCCGTTTTCAAATTCAACGACAAAGCCAGCTGGATTTCCACCTTCAATTATCTTATCACCGTCGGAAATCCCAGAGCTATGAACAGCTGGAACCATTGTGATTTTAATTCCATCAACTTCAACAGTTCCTGAGTAGTTCATTCCAATAAGTTGTTCCTCGGGCACACCTTGCTTTGCAAGATATCTTGAAATTTCAAAAATGCAGACGACTTTCGCACCGCTGTTTTTTGCAATTTCTGGGGCGGAGCCAACATGATCAAAATGTCCATGCGTTAAGAGAATTATGTCTGCTTTTGTGATGTTCTTAGCTGATTCCGGGGCTTTTGGATTGTCAAGCCAGGGATCAATTAACACAATCTTACCATTTGGAGATTTCAAAAGAAATGCAGCATGCCCAAGCCATGTCACTTCCACACCTTTGAATCTCTTTGCTGTTGTTTTCTTTTCAGATGCAACCGCTGTTAGCCCCACAACGACCAATGAAATGATCGTGAAAAGTATAAATACTTTCATTTTCTTATCCCTGATTTTGTTTTTTTATAATTTCAAAAACTTCACTAAAATTTGCAAGCAAATCTTGCATCCAGCATTAAGGGTTTGACTTTCTCACCGCATCTCTTATAGCTTCAGCCACAACATAGGAGGAAAGCTCTGCTAAAATTTCAAATTCTGTTTTAACTTTGCATGTTGCAAGTGTGAAGATGATATCCCCGTCATAGCTTGTGTGGGCTGGGCGAATTGCTCTTGATATGCCGTCATCAGCTCGTTTGGAAATTTTATAGGTTTCAAGCTTTGATAAAATAGCGTTGGTCATCACGCAGACGAGGGTTGTATTTGTTCCGAATTGAATTTTTCTCTGCAACGCGAAACGAAACTTTTTATCCTCAGCGATAAATTTACCATTTGCTTTTGCTCCCGCTATTATTTTGCCATCTTCATCAATTATATCGCCAACTGAATTCACAACAGCGACGGCTGAAACAATTAATTCATCAATTTGAACAATTGAGAAACCAACCCCGCCGTTCATCCTGTATTCAAATCCTGCCCATTTTCCAACAGTTGTTCCA
This sequence comes from Candidatus Kryptobacter tengchongensis, assembly GCF_001458555.1. Classification (NCBI taxonomy): domain Bacteria; kingdom Pseudomonadati; phylum Candidatus Kryptoniota; genus Candidatus Kryptobacter; species Candidatus Kryptobacter tengchongensis. Next base: position 11,038 of record NZ_CZVH01000014.1, read on the forward strand.
GTTCCTGCTCCAACAAGTCCTGTTTCAAAATTAACACTGGCATTTAAACAGGCATTGTAACCATCTTCGGCGGTTGGTCTTATTTTAGGGTTTCCAACATTTAGATCGTAAACTACAGCAGCAGGGACAATCGGAATCTTAGCCCATGGCGTTTGATAGCCAATTCCGTTTTCCTCAAGGAAACGCATAACTCCATCAGCACAAGCAAGACCAAAGGCGCTTCCGCCTGTTAAAACAATGGCATGAACTTCAGAGACAGTCATATCTGGTGATAAAAGCTCAAGCTCACGACTCCCGGGAGCATTTCCACTTACGAAACAACTTCCAACTGTGTTTGGCGGGCACAATATCACGGTGCATCCTGTCAACGCTTCTTTATTTGTTGAATGCCCGATTTTAAAACCGAGCTTTTCAAACATGGCTTTTTATATTTATATTTTTTCAAAAAACATCAATATTCCGATCACAATAAAAGCAATCGCAGCTACTTTTTCTATTATATGTTCGGGGACAAATTTGGTTATCACATTTCCAAAAAAGGCTCCAAGAAGTGTAATGATTCCAAAAGCAATAATCGCACCAAGGAAGACAGAAATTGGCTTCTTTGATTCGGCAGATAAAGTTAACACTGCAAGTTGAGTTTTATCTCCAAGTTCAGCCAGAAAAATTGCCCAAAAAGTGGTGAGAATTACTTTTAAAGACATCTTTTATCTCCTTTTTGTTTTTCTGTAATTAAAAAATAAAAGATAAAGTGAAACAAACCCACCACCAAGTATATCGGCAAGGGCATCGGTTATATCCGGGCTTCTTCCAGGGATATACTCTTGATGAAGTTCATCTATTATTCCATAAATTACGCAGATTAAGAAAGCAATCGCTATGCTGAAATTTTTAAAAAAGGCACTTTTATCTTGGTATTGAAAACCCCGATAAATAAGATAAGTTAATATCCCAAACAGGCATGCATGGACAAGTTTATCAAATAGATCAAATGGCTGTTCAGGGAAATAATTTCCCGGAATTGATGAGAGAATGAATATAATCCCCATCCACGCAAAAGCGGGAAATTGATATTTTAAAAAATTTTTCACCCCTTTTCTTCTTTTATAACTTTTTGAATTGCATCTGGGATTGCGTTTAAAATATCCATTGCCATCATTGGAAGTTCGCCAAGTTTATCACGAGCGATATCGCCCGCAAGACCGTGTAAATAAACCCCACAGATTGATGCATCAACTGCGCTTAAACCTTGTCCCATAAATCCTGCTATCATGCCGGTTAAAACATCTCCGCTTCCTGCTGTTGCCATTCCAGGATTTCCAGTTGGATTTATAAAAACTTCACCCTCTGGATTGGCAATCACAGTTGTATCCCCCTTAAGGACAAGCACGACACCGTATTCAACCGCGAAATTTCTTGCAACCTCTATTTTTTCTCGTTCAATTTTTTCAATGGGTAAATCTGTCAAGCGTGAAAATTCACCAGAATGCGGAGTTAAAACAATTTCATTATGCAAACTTTTTAATATGTTCAAATTTCCAACAAGTGCGTTTAAACCGTCTGCGTCAATTACCGCTTTCTTATTTAGTTTTTTTATGACATTTAAAATTACCTGTTTTGTTTCATAATTTTTTGAAATCCCCGGACCGATTATTAAAACATCAGCCCATTCAATATATTCTTCAATTAGATCAAGCGCGTTCCAACCAATTGTATGCTCGTTTGTTTCCGGTAGTGGTAATTTCATCACTTCTGTTAATTTCATTTCAAGTATTGGACTTAAACTTTCTGGGACGCCAGCTATTACTGCTCCCGCGCCGACTTTCATAGCGGAAAGCGTTGACATGGTAGCAGCCCCAGTAAGTCCCGGGGAACCGACAAGGGCAAAAATTTTCCCACAGCTATACTTATGTACATTGAACGGTCTGACGGGTAACCTTCTTTTAACATCAAGTGATTCAAGATAATAGGTTTTTATTCCCATAAGTTGATAAACAAAGCTTGGTATCCCGATATCAATTATATAGATTTTCCCAGGCAAAATCTTTCCCATATTTAACATAAGTCCTGTCTTTGCTAACCCCATCGTTGCGGTAAGGTCAGCCCGAACAGCAATTCCCTCAACTTCGCCTGTATCTCCGTTTAAACCAGATGGGATATCCACCGAAACAGTGTAAGCCCTTACGGTATTGATCCAATTTATTACATCATAAAACAAACCTTGCACTTTTCCTTTGAAACCTGTCCCAAATATAGCATCAATTACAAGGTCAGGCTTTGGATATTTCTCAAGTTCTTTTACATCTTTTAGTGTTATTATTTCAAAAGTGTCGGTTTTAGGTTTATCTTTTTGAATTTTTAACGCGATTTCATAGTTAGTTTTCGTGTCCCCGTGTAATTTCTCTGGCGCAACAAGAAGAAAGATATAAACCTCAGCTCTCATCCCAAAAAGTTTTCTTGCGACGGCAAGTCCATCACCCCCATTGTTTCCGCCACCGCAAAAGACAAAAACTTTTTTCCCTGCAACGCCTCCATATTTCATCAAGATTGATTGTATCACACCTTGTGATGCATTTTCCATCAATAAAATTCCTGGAATCCCGAGTTTCTCTATTGCATAACTATCACATTTTCTAATTTCCTCCGGGGATGCGACAAGAAGCATAAACTTTCAAAAATTTTTGTTTTATAGTTAAAACAGCCTCTCAAAATATTTTGTCACCAATGTTGGCAGAATTCCTGTTATAAATACACCTATTGCAGAAACAAGCACTGCAAATGCACCTGAAATTGAGATTTTTATTTCATTTGGATTATGAATTGTTTCAGGAGCCGGTTCTTTAAGATACATATTTACAACCACATTCAGATAGTAATAAACAGAAACAAGCGTTGCAAGTACCCCGGCAACTGCAAGCCATGTCATTCCAGCTTGAACCGCTGAAGCGAAAAGATAGTACTTTCCAACAAATCCAGCAAATGGGGGGAACCCTGTCAATGCAAACATAAAAATGGACATCAGAACACCAATTAAGGGTTTTCTATGTCCAAGCCCAGCGTAATCTTTTATATCAAGTGATTTATTTTCTTCTTTTTCAACTATTGAAACAACCCCGAAAGCACCAACTTGCATAAGAACATAAGCAAGCGAATAATAAAGAATTCCTTGTTTACCAAGTTCATTTGCGGATGCGAGCCCAACCAAAATATATCCAGCATGGGCTATACTTGAATAAGCAAGCATTCGCTTAATGTTCGTTTGGGAAATTGCTATTATATTACCAAGAGCCATGGATAAAACGGAGATAACAGCTATTGCCTGCCTTACCTGTTCATTTGTGCCATTTAAGCCAAAAATAAAGACGAGAACGAAGGCACCAAACGCTGCTGATTTTGAAACTGCGGACATGAAACCACTTGCAGGTGTGGGAGCTCCTTCGTAAGCATCGGGTGCCCACATATGAAATGGGACAGCAGCAACTTTAAAAGAAAATCCTATAAGTAAAAATCCAACGCCAAGCCAAAATAGAAAATCGCTTTGGTAATTTTGGAGATTTGCAGAGATAATTTTTAAATTCGTTGTCGTTGTGCTTCCATAAATAAATGTAATCCCAAACAACAAAAACCCGGTTGCAAAAGCCCCAAGAAGTAGATATTTCAAACCGGCTTCGTTTGATTTCGGGTCTGTGCGGACAAAACCAGAAAGAACATAAAGAGAAATTGACATTAACTCTATCCCGAGAAATGTAATAATTAAATCAAGACCGGAGGCAAGAAACATCATGCCAGCAGTTGCAAATAAAATCAGTATATAAAACTCACCATAGTTTGTTTTTCGCTTAATAAGATAATCCTTTGAAAGTAAAATTGTAAGCAAAGCCCCAAGACAAAAAACGAAATCAAAAAAACTTGCATATCCTCCAACGGCAATCATACTGTTAAACGCTGTTGAATACATCGGATAAGTGTAAATTGAGAAAAATCCAGCAACGATAAGTGAAATTATACTGAAAATATAACTAATGGTTTCGCTTTTTTTGAAAAGTGCTTCTAAAATAACGACAATTAACCCAGCTAAAGATACAGTTAAAATAGGTGATGTTCCTATCAAATCCGTGTAAAAGCTCATCGCTTGTTTGTGTTTAATTTTGAATTTTTATTATCTAAAGAAGATGAACCATATAAATGTGAAAATCGGCAATAAAATTGGCATTGAGTACTTGATCATATAACCAAAGAAACTTGGCATCTTAATATGTGCTTGTTCGGCTATTGATTTAACCATAAAATTAGGTCCGTTCCCAATGTATGTCATCGCTCCAAATATAACTGCGGAGACAGAAATTGCCTGAACATATTTCCATGAATCATTGGTTACTGGAAAAACACCAGAATTATGTAAAATTTGAAGATGGCTTAAGTCGTTTGGGGAAAGCATCCCAAGCATTGCTTTCATATGAATTGGATTATCAACGCTTAAACCATGCAATCCAAAAGCTGCGCTCAAGAAGTTAAGATAGGTTGGAGCGTTGTCAAGGAAAGACGATAACACACCTGTGCCCCAGAAAAATTGACCCGGATGAGTGATCCCAAGTTTTTCTGCGTTTAGCTCAAGCCAATCAAGGGCGGGAACCATAGTCGCAAAGATTCCAGCAAATAATATCGCAACCTCTTTTATCGGGATAAAGTTGAAATCATTTCTTTCGTGGATTTCTCTTTTTGTTGTAAGATAACTTGCCACTGCTGAACCGATCATTATAATCTCACGAATTGGTTCCTCAAGGAAAACCGCACCAAGAATTATCGCAAGAAATATAACATTGTGCAAACCTTCAACCACTGCTTCCTCACCCTTTGCTTCAATTTCTCTTTCCATTACATCGGGTAACTTTTTATAATTGTATCGGTCAATAAGATAAAATACAAATAACACAGAACCAACAGCTATTAACCATATATACCAGACTCTTGTTATCACCCAGAAAAATGGAACTCCTTTAAGGTAACCCAGAAAAAGAGGTGGATCCCCTATTGGGGTCAGCATACCACCAATGTTTGAAACAATAAAGATAAAAAAGACGATATGATAACCAGAAATTCTATATTTATTCAACCTTATGTAAGGTCTTATTAAAACCATTGAAGCGCCCGTTGTCCCGAGGAAATTTGAAATGATGGCTCCTATCCCAAGAAGTATAACATTTGCAATTGGAGTTGAACGACCTTTAACTCTTATGTGAATTCCACCGGCGACAACAAACAATGAACCTATCAATGAGATGAAGCTGAAATATTCAATTGCCGTGTGAAGCATTCGTGGGACATTTTTTAAGATAAAAAAGTAATAAACCACAGTTACAGCGCCAAGAGCAAATGAAACAAAAGGATAATTATGCTCCCACCAATGACGATTTATGAATGGCATCACTGCAATTGAAAGCAAAAGCAATATAAAAGGGGCAATCATAACGGGATTAACAGGGAGTATCTCATATTCTATTGCCAATGCGTCAGGGACATTAACAAGCAAAAGGGCAATTGTGATTATAAATGAAAGGAAAAAATTTTTCATCTTGTTCTCTCTTTTTATTTTAAAGCAAAATTACTAAATCAAAATCCAACAAGTATATCTCCGCCTGCTTTGTTTGCTCCGTTAATTTTAAAATTTTCATCTCTGAGCTCTGAAAACACCAGAGCGATATTTTTCCATTTGTTCAACAATTTTCTTCACACTTGGTTCAGACTTTTTTCAAAAATGTATTTGGGTAAATACCAATCCATACTATAAAAATTAACACCAGAACAAGCGAAATCGCTTCGCGGAGATTTAAATCTTTTATCTTTTCATTCTCAGGTTTTGTAACTTTTCCAAAGAAAATTCTCTGATATGCGGTGAGAAGATAAACAGCAGCAAGAATCACCCCTGTTGAAGCAAAAATGGCAAACGCTGATGTGCCCAGGAACTTTGACTTAAAAGAACCAAGTAAAATTAGAAATTCGCCAACGAAGCCATTTAACCCAGGCAAGCCAAGCGATGAAAGAGCCACTATCATAAAAAGTGTTGCATAAATTGGCATTATGCGAGCAAGCCCTCCAAATTCCTCAATCATCCTTGTATGACGCCTATCATAGATCATTCCCACGAGCATAAACAAAGCCCCTGTTGATAATCCATGATTTACCATTTGGATCAAACCGCCTTGAACGCTTTCAATTGTTAATCCCATCAATCCAAGCACAACGAAGCCAAGATGGCTTACAGATGAATAAGCAACAAGTTTTTTAAGATCTGGTTGAACGAATGAAACAAGGGCACCGTAAATTATTCCAATTACAGCCAGGGTAGCAATGTAAGGTAAAAAGATAAATGTCGCATCAGGAAACAGTGGGATAGAAAACCTCAAAATTCCATAGGTTCCCATCTTTAGAAGGACACCAGCAAGAATAACGCTTCCAGCAGTTGGCGCTTCAACATGGGCATCGGGAAGCCATGTGTGAAAAGGGAAAAGTGGAACTTTTATCGCAAAACTTAATGTGAAAGCAAGAAACATCAAAATTTGGGCGTTTAAGGAAACTTTGGGTGCAATTTCATAAAGCTTTTGTAAATCGCCCGTAAATTGTCCATTGATTTGCAAGGCAAAATTTCCAAGCGCTATGATTGCAACAAGCATAAGCAAACTTCCAACCATGGTATAAATCACGAACTTAACAGCTGCATAAATTCTATTTTCTCCACCCCATATCCCGATTATAAAATACATCGGTATCAACATAACTTCCCAAAAGATATAAAAAAGAAATGTATCAATCGCACAAAAAACTCCGTTCATCCCAGTTTCAAGCAAAAGGAACATAATTACATATCCTTTAACTCTTTTCTCAACCGAGCCCCATGTTGAAAGCAGTCCAACAGGTGTTAAAAATGTCGTTAAAACCAAAAGCAAAAGCGAAATTCCATCAATCCCAACTCTGTATGCAATGTCAAGTGATTTAATCCATGGATAAAACTCAACAAATTGAAAACCAATCTTTTGTGGCTCATACTTTATAAAAACATAAACAGAAAGAACAAATGTTAAGGTTGAGAAAAATATGCCAAGAAATTTTATTAGATTTTTCCTTCCGTTGTTTATAAGCGAAATCAAAAGTGCGCCGAGAAGTGGTAGAAAAATTATCAAACTTAAAATATGTTTTTGAAACCACTCCATTTTTCACTCTCTTTAATTTTTTGTTCAGAAGATAAGCCATAGGATAATTAAAATCCCTATCACGAAAACTACAGCGTAAAATTGAACTATGCCATTTTGAACAAAGCGAATCACAGAACTTATCGCTGATGTAAGTCTTGCACTTCCATTAACAAAGCCATCAATAATTTTGACATCAAAAAATTTCCACAGCAATTTCTCGCTTCCCCACTTAACGGGTTTTACCACAACTAAATCATAAATTTCGTCAACATAATACTTATTGTAAAGCAATTTATAAATTCCGTAGAAGCTTTGAGTTAATTTTCTAACCGTCTCAATACGATTTAAGTAAAGATATCTTGCAAGTAATATACCGCCAAGTCCTATTAACACAGAGATAAACATAAGGAAGAATTCTGTTGAATGAGAATGTATGGACTCAAATGTAAGTTTTGCATTCGCATTTTCAAATACGGGCTCAAGCCAGTGATGGAATAAATTTTTAACACCGAAAGATTCGGGGATTCCAACGAATCCAGAAACTATTGAGAAAAATCCAAGTATGAGCAAGGGAACTGTCATAACTTTTGGTGCCTCATGAGGATGCTTTGCTCCATATCTTGGTGATGTTTCAAAGACAAGAGTGACAAGGCGGAACATATAAAAAGCGGTCATAAACGCACCAATAGCCCCGAGAAGCCAAAGCCAGAATGAACCCTGAGAATAAGCTCCCCAAAGTATCTCATCTTTGCTGAAGAATCCAGAAAGTGGGGGAATACCAGAGATAGCAAGCGAAGCTATGAAGAAAGTTTTATAAGTTATAGGAAGATGTTTCTTTAATCCGCCCATCTTTTGAATATCCTCTTCGTTATCAAGCGCGTGCATCACTGCACCAGCGCCAAGGAATAGCAAAGCTTTAAAGAAGGCATGTGTCATCAAATGAAATATGCCAGCTGAAAATGCCCCAACTCCCATGGCGAGAAACATATAACCAAGCTGACTTATCGTTGAATAAGCAAGGATTTTTTTAATCCCATTTTGAACAAGACCCATAGAAGCTGCATAAACTGCTGTCAAAGCTCCAATTATTGCAACGATTTCCATAGTTGTTGGAGCGAGCGCGTATAAAATAGATGAGCGAGCTATCATATAAACTCCCGCTGTCACCATAGTAGCAGCGTGAATTAAGGCACTAACTGGCGTTGGTCCAGCCATTGCATCTGGAAGCCAAACATAAAGTGGAATTTGAGCTGACTTACCAGTTGCACCAACAAACAATAGCAATGTTATCCAAAAAACGGTTGTATCCCCAGCTTGAAGTTTATCTGCTATTGAAAAGACCGTGTTGAAATTCAAACTGCCAAAATATTTATACATTAAGAACAATCCAAGTAAAAAACCGAAATCGCCAATTCTGTTTACAATGAATGCTTTTCTACCCGCATCGCTTGTTGTCATTTTTTCAAAAGGTTTATCATACCAAAATCCGATCAAAAGATAAGAACATAAACCAACACCTTCCCATCCAAGAAACATAAGTAAATAGTTATCCGCAAGAACAAGCGTAAGCATCATGAAGATGAAAAGATTTAGATAAGCGAAAAATCGTGCAAACCCCTTGTCCCCGTGCATATACCCAATTGAATAAACATGAATCAGAAATCCAACTCCTGTTACAACCATAGCCATTAAAATTGAAAGCGGATCAACAAGATAAGAAAAAGAAACATCCAATCCGCCTGTCTTTATCCAAGATAAATACTCTACTATAAATTTTCTCTCATAAAATGGCAAACCTATAAGCTCAAGATAAATAAGAAATGAGACAACAAATGATGCGCCAACTGTTAAACTACCAAACCAGCCAATTATTTTCTCATTTTTTATCCTCCAGCCAAATAACCCATTGATGATAAAACCAATTAACGGGAACAAGAGTGAAAGCCCAATATAGCTGTGCATTTTTAAGGTGCCTCTTTTTTTAATTTACCATTTTAATAAATTGATCTCGTCAATGTTTACGGTTAACCTGTTTCTGAAAATTGCAATTACAATCGCAAGACCAACGGAGACCTCAGCAGCTGCGACAACCATGACAAAAAATACAAGCATCTGACCAATCTCATTTCCAATGTAGCTTGAAAACCCAACGAGTGCGAGGTTGACAGAGTTTAACATTAATTCAATGCACATAAATATGACGATCGCATTCCTTCTTATCAGAACGCCGAGAACGCCAATTGTAAAAAGAATTAAACTCAAAAATAAATACCACGATAGAGGTATCATAACTTTGGATAAAATTTTGTTTTGATTCCAGTTAAATCCGATATCGCAATCAACATATCAAACTCATTCAAATTTTCTTTTAGCGAGGGTTATTGCGCCAACTATGGCAACGACTAAAATCAACGAAGTTATCTCAAACGGCAGGATATAATTTGTAAAAAGTTTTTCACCGATAAATTCAATTTTCCCAAGTTCAAGAGAGTTCTCAGCCTGTTTAAGAAATCTTCCACTTGTGGAACTCACAAGCCCAAGTGCAATTTTAACAAAGACAAGCAAAACAAAAATAAAAGCAATTAATCTTTTTATATCAAACTTATCACTTAACCTTTTCTCATCTTGAAGATTCAGCAACATTATTACGAACACAAACAAAACCATTATCGCCCCGGCATACACGAGGACTTGAATGATCGCTATGAATTGGGCATTTAAAGTTAGATATAAAATTGAAAGGGATAAGAAATTGATGATTAAAAAAATTGCACTTTTTACGGGGTTAGCTCGGGTTATCATCAAAATTGCAGAAGCAATTGAAACAAAAGCGAGAACAAAAAAAACAAGTGCTTGTAAAGTCATCTCGCAAAAATTTTATTTTTTAAACTCGTTGATAAATATAAAAATTTGAACTGAAATAAACAACGAATTTAAGGGGTTGCAATTGCCCGAATTTTCAAAATTGAAAAATTTAACGCGGTTTTATAAATTTACCCTCAAAAATCAATAAATCTCACAAGATGAAAACCCTCACGCTTCTATTTCTGCTTGTAAATCTTCACCTTTTGGCTCAATCAAAACAAGATACGATCAATTTTTATCCAGTTGCTGAATTTAATCTTTCCTTCGGGAAAACTGAACTTCACTTTAAGCAACTTGAAACATACGATTATAAATTTGCATGGGATATTTTCAATTTAATTTTAAATTCTCCTTCAAACGAACTTGGGGAAAATGGGAAACCTGTAAATTTAAATTTTAACTTCATTGACATGCGATCATCAAATTTTTTCATCAACGGCAGAAGCCTTAACGGTTATATCTACCCATACCAACTTTTTCACATGCTTCCTCTTGATAACATTTATAAAATTGAAATGCTTTATAATTTTTCATCGCCAATTTTCCAGAATTCAAATTCTTCCGCCTCAAACTTCATTTTTAAAAATATCTTCACTCAAAGACCAATTACAAGGGTTCGCTATATTGAAGATGCTTACGATTTCATTGCAACGGATGTAAGTTTCACGCATAACTTTCATAAAAATTTGAATTTAACTTTTGGATTTCGCAGAAGTGTCTCGGCAGGCAGATTTACAAATTCCCAACATGACGCATGGAATTTTTTTATAAACTCGTTCTGGATTCCTTTGAAAAACCTGAAGATATCACTTCTTAACATTTATACAACGGCGAAAACTGGATTGAACGGCGGAATTGATACGATGAGAGTATCACCAAGTGCTGAAAACATAATCTATAACGAAAGGGTTGCATCGGTCATTGAAGAAGCTTCATCTTTGTTATCAAAGCGAAACGATTTGACGATCTCATCGCTTTTTCAAGTTAATTCAATCAGTGTGATTGATTTTATACTTTACCACACATTCCAAACCGATAAACTTACGCTTAGGAAAGACCTAAACGAAAGAAACTCAAACTTTTACGGATTGAAATTAAACTTTAAAACATCTATCTCTTCTGCCGAAATGAATATGGGGTTTGAAATTCAAAAGAATAATTTAAAAATCTCACTATTGAACGACACACTTGCAACTGGTTATATCCCATCTGGTTCAAAGTCAATTTCATCTTTCTCTGCATTTTTAAACTCAAGGTTTAGTATCGGCTATTTTAACATTTATCCATTTGTTAGAGTTGAAAATCTTTCTGGCGAAATGAGTTTAAATTATGGACTTGGTGTTGAAATGAATTTAAAAGATCTCAAACCCTACGCTGGCTTTTCACATTCGCACAGGATTCCAACTTTGTTTGAGCAGTTTATAAGTGGTTCTTCTGATTTTGAGAAACATCAAGTTTATGAGGCAGGTTTAAAAGTAAAGGGAGGAAATTTTTCACTTGATATCAAAATTCAAAACAGGAGAGTTTTTGATTTTCTTGTTTTTTGCGATTCAATATCTTACAGAACTTACATCAAACGAACATTCGGCGAAGCAAATTTTAGTTTTAAACTATGGAAGCTTAATTTGGATTTGAATTCATCTTTAATTCTTAACAAGATACCTAAACCTTATCCTAAATATCTTTTAAAGGCGGAGTTTTACTTTGAGGGTAAATTGACCCGAACCTTAATTGTGAAGTTGGGAGCAAGGACAAGGGCGTCTGATAAATTTAACTCTTTCAGATTTATAAATTCATCGCTTTTATTTGTTGAAAGCAGATATGAAATGAAAAAATTTACAACGATTGATCTATTCATAAGCGGAAGGGTTAAAAATGCAGTTATATTCCTAACATTTGCCAACATCACAAACGCAAGATATATGACCACGGCGTTCTATCCAATGCAGGATAGAAGCTTAAGATTTGGAGTTATATGGACATTTTTTGATTAACGCCAGATATTTCTTGTCCATTCATCCCAAAGCGGAGTTATCAGTCGGTAGTCACCAAAACCCGTCTCGTCAAGAAAGATAAATCTTCTATTAATCTCATAGTAATACCATATTTCATATGGTTTGCTGTCAATATCAAATGGATGTCTATCAACACTATTTGGGGGTCCAAAGATTATATAAACCATTCCCATGTCTGTTTTCCAACCCTCAATGTAATGTCCAAAATGCTCGTTTGCATATTTAACCCTGCCGTAATATTCCTCCATAAGCTCATTTTTTAGCGTATTTGGGGTTGGGTCTTTCTTCCGCCAGAATTCAAGAAACCTTTTCTCTTTTTCAATTTCATCTTGAGCTGATTTAATGTAGTTCAATTCCTCTGGCTTTGCAATATAGACAAGTTGTTCAATTGCTTTATCAAGGTCGGTTATTAATTCTGGAATTTCATGCCATCTCACTATAAATCCACATTGAGCAACGGAGTAATAGTCACGATTTGAGGACATTCTAACTTCAACGAAAATAGTATAATCCCCAAAACCAAGTTGTGGCTCTTTGATTTCAAGTATAATGGAATTTTTGCCCGGCTTTATAAACTCACTCGTCGTCCCATTGTGAACTGTTAATTGCTCTTTCTTGCGTTTTTTTATCTTGGTAATTTTGTAAGTTATATTGATTGAATCTGAGACATCGGTATTGTTGTAAACTTCAAAAAACAGATAAAAGTTTTTGTTCTCAGCTGAAGTGACGGTGTTTGAAACATTTGGAATTATTGTCCTAATTCCATTTTCAGATTTTACGGAAGAAACCATCATCAGATCGCTTATTGTTATCGGATTTTTGGCAAAGTTCCTAACGCTTACAATTCCCTCTTTTTTAAATCCACGCTTCGTGTCAAGATCCATCACTTGAACGGTGATTTTATAATCTCCGAATGGAAGGTTTAAAAATGCCTGTGATATATCCCAGAAAGCCCTTGAGATCGTTTGATCAAAATTATCAGCAACGACTTTCTGTGTCCATGCTTTTTCAGTTACATATTTACCTTTGAGTGTTGAAACATTGACCGTGATCTCATAATTTGCGACATAATAATCACCTTCTTTAACGAATTGAAGATATTCATACGGGACTTGAATATAGATATCAACTCTGCTTTCGCCCTGGGTCATATCCCCAGCGAAGTTCAGCGCATTAAAATAAAACTGGGGTATGGCATAGCTTCTGGGAGTGCTTGTTTCAACTTGCGCAAAAGCAGATGTTATCATTAAAAGTGTCAGAACTAAAACTAATTTTTTCATTTTTTCTCCACCCGATTTAAAGTCGGATTTAAATTTTTATTTTCAAAAACTTTTAACAAAAATACATCACAGTTTGTTTCTGGGAGCAATGTCAAACTGAACTTGATTCAACATCTGGAATTATCCTTCCAATTAAATCATACTCAAAAAAATCGTAAATTTCAACTTCGTAAAACTCGCCTACTTTTAAATTCTCATTTTGTATTAGAACTTCAAGGTCAATTTCTGGGGCATCCCATTGCGTCCTGCCGACATAATAATTCTTTTCTTTTCTATCTATTAAAACCCTTACCTTTTTGCCGAGCATATTTTCATTTTTCTCAATTATGATATCATGTTGTGCGTTCATGATTAAAGCCATTCTTCGCTCTTTCTCTTCATCTGGGATTGGATCGCCAAGTTTGTAGGCAAAGGTTCCCTCCTCTTGTGAATATGTGAAAACACCAAGACGATCAAATTTGAACCGGTAGACAAAATCAAGTAATTCTTCAAATTCTTTTTGGGTTTCCTCAGGATAGCCGACAATTAAGCTTGTTCTTATTGAAACATCTGAAATTTTTTCCCTAATTTTTTCAAGGAGTTCAATCGTTTTTCGTTTTGTAATCCCACGTCTCATTGATTTTAAAACTTTATCGGAAATGTGCTGAATTGGTATATCAATATATTTGCAAATCTTGGGATTATGAGCGATAACATCAAGAACTTCTTCAGGAAACTTTGCTGGAAATGTATACATAAGTCTGATCCATTCAATTCCGTCAATTTCTGAAAGTCGGGATAAAAGCTCTGCAAGTTTTCTTTCACCGTAGATATCAAGCCCGTAATAGGTTGTATCCTGTGCGATAATGATTAGCTCTTTAACACCTTTCCATGCAAGTTTTCTGGCTTCTTTTATTATTTCCTCCATTGGACGGCTTGTGTGCTTTCCACGGATTAGAGGTATAGCGCAAAAGGAGCAGGGATTATCACATCCTTCAGAGATTTTGAGATACGCATAGTGTCCTGTGGTCAAAACATCTCTTTCACCCAGAAGTTCATATTTGTAATCTATGCCAAGTTCCTTTAAAACTTCGCTAAACTTTTCAACGCCGAAAAATTTATCAACTTCGGGTATCTCATTTTCAAGTTCGTCTTTGTATCGCTCGGATAAACAGCCCATAACATAAATTTTATCAAGTTTTCCTTTCTCTTTGAGTTCAATCGCTTCAAAAATTTTATCTATTGATTCCTGCTTGGCTGAATTGATGAATCCACATGTGTTTATGATCAGGATTTGAGCTTTTTCTGGTTTTTCAACGATTTGAAATTTATCTTTTAATCTACTCATCAAAATCTCTGAGTCCACGAGATTTTTAGGGCAACCAAGGGTTAAAAGATGTATTTTCTTTTTCTCGTTTTTCATTTTCTGTTGAGATTTTCATTTAAAAATGACAAAGTAAAGATAGACAAGTGGTGCAACATAAATTAAGCTGTCAAACCTATCAAATACACCGCCGTGCCCTGGGATTATGCTTGACGAATCTTTGACCCCTGCATCTCTTTTCATTAAAGATTCCACAAGATCTCCAAGCTGTCCGAAGATGCCAACAATTACAGCTATCACTGCTGAGTCAAACTCCGTAAGAAAATCAAGAACGAGATATCTTGCAAGTAGAGAAGAAAGAAAAGCGAAAATCAATCCACCAATGAATCCTTCCACAGTTTTCTTCGGGCTAACTCTTTCATAGAGTTTTCTTTTGCCGAGGCTTCTACCAACGAAATATGCTGCTGTATCACAAATCCATATAATTGCAAAAATTGATATTACAAAAACACCAGCTTTAAAATAATTGAAACCTTTCATTTCTCTTAACCCGATCAAAGTCCCGAGCGATAATCCAATGTAAAATATGGGGAACAAGGTAATTGCAAGATTTGAAATAGCCGACCATTCAAAAGACATAGGTTTTCTGAATAATTCAATAAGACCAGTCAAAAGAACTATCAAAATTAAAAACATTGTTAAGTACTGAATTTTGCCGAAGTAGAAAATTAAATCAATAAAAAGAATTGAAATTACGCCGATTAAAACAAGAGGGGATGATTTTTTACGCTTTACAAGCTCGTAGTATTCATATGTTGCGAGAACGGATATAATTGAAACGAATATGAGAAAAGGTAACTTTCCGTAATATGTTACAAGAAGTATAAGTGGAATTCCAACAATTGCAACCAGAACACGAATTGCAAGATTACTCAATTTTTAGCCCTGCTTTTATTCGTAAAAATTTTCATCACGATACCTAAGGTCTTCAATTATTCTCAATGCAATTTCTTTTTTGCTCTTTGGGACGAGGACTTTAACTGTGCCTATGCCAATTGTTGTGAAATAAGCGTGATCTTTCGTTGAGAAAACAACGCA
>NZ_CZVH01000015.1:0-26003 GCF_001458555.1 Candidatus Kryptobacter tengchongensis
ATTTTCAACAACGCAAGGTCCAGCTATTACAACAATTGGATTGCCTCCACCGATTTTTATATTTCCAACTTCAACTATTTTCGTCATAATTTTTGCCACGTTTTTTATCAAAATTAAAAAAGGCGTCTTTTAAATCAAAATGGAATGAGGGGAGATCAAAGTTGGGGAAATTCCTCAATCAAAGTCCATTTCCGAAATTGCATTGATAATTATTTCTGCGGTTGAAAGATTTGTTGCAAGTGGAACATTATAAACATCACAAACCCTCATCAAAGTTTTAATATCTGGATCATGTGGATGTGGTTCAAGCGGGTCGTGAAGAAATATAACCACATCACACTTGCCCTTGACCACGAGCGCAGCAATTTCAACATCACCCCCATATGGACCTGAATGGTAAGCTTTGACTTTTAAACCTGTTTTTTCTTTTACAAGTTTAGCTGTTGTTCCTGTTCCAATAAGATTAAATTTTTCAAGTTTTTTCCTGTTTTGCGTTGCGAATGCAACCATGTCAGCTTTTTTTCTATCATGAGCTATAAGGGCTATCGTTTTGCGTTTCATTTGTTTGTTTATCTTTCTTTTTTAGAAAAATAAACCAAACTGGTGATTCTGCCAATGTTGCTATGACAATGGTCAATGTATCATGAATTGCTTTTAATTTTGATGTGAGTTGTTTCCCGATGAAAAAAATTTGAGCTATGAAACCACCAATTTGTAATGAAACAAAAAAAAGCACAAGTAGAAAAAGCAAAATGAGGAAAGTTGATTTAATTCCATGCTTTTTGTTTTGCCTGTATCCTAGCACTGAAAAAACAGCAATATGAGCGATGTAAAAAATTACATTTACAAGACCGAGAATCTCTTCAGTTTTCAAGTTTTTTTTAATTTTTTGTTTAACTTCGTTCGGGTAGAATGACATCGTCTATGCCATTTAACCCAATTGGGCTCAGCGTTAAAAAAGGCTCACCGTATTTTCTTCCTATCATTTCGCCAAAAAAACGAGCTCTGGCTATTAGATATTCTTTAAAATCTGGGGTACTTAACAGTGTCTCTTTATCGTTAAATTTTACAGACGGATTAAAAAATTGGGATTTATAGCATTCAATAACTTTAATCTTTTTATCAAACACATCGGATATATCTATGATGAGGTTCGGGGTAAACTGCTGATAGAAATATTGGACATAAAAGAAAATTTTTTTGGGGCGAAACGGTTCTTGAGATTTACCATTGAGTTTTGTCTTCAACTTGGCAAGCCCGGAAAGATACCAAGCCTCGCGGACAAGTTTGCTTGTATTTTCGTGGTCTGGATGTCTTTCAACCCAATAGGGGGCAAAAATTATATCGGGTTTATACTTTCTAATGATTTTTATCAACTCAATTTTATTTTTTTGTGTGACCTCTATCCCTCCGTCGGGTAATTCAAGGTTTTCTCGCACTTTCACCCCCATGAGTGATGCGGCTTCTTTCGCCTCTTCTTCCCTTATTTTTTCATTGCCTCGTGTTCCAAGTTCACCACGGGTAAGATCAAGTATTCCTACTGGATAACCCTTATGAGTTAGCTTTATTATTGTCCCGCTACAACTTAATTCTATATCATCTGGATGAGCTGCTATCGCAAGGGCATATAACTTCATAGTCAAAATTTTCGCTTGTTTAGTTAAGAGAAAATTTTAAAGAAATTCTGTGAGTATTCCCAAGCTCGGAGTTAAACTTTGCAAATGAATAATCAACATCAAGGCGATTTAATTTTAATCCAGCTCCAAGGGTTAATTCTTTATTTTCGGTAAAACCAGATCTTATGGAAATTTTTTCTATAAATGTATATTCACCGCCTAAATTTAGGTCTAAACTCACGAAGTCAGTCCCAAGCATAGAAGTTTTATTTCTTCCCTCAAATCTCGTTATCAAATCAACAGATGGTATAAATTTCCCCCATAAAATTTCAAATTCTCGGCTTATCCCGGCAATAATTGAAGGGGTCACTAATTCATTTCTTCCTGTATCCCAAGCGATAAGGGTTGAGGTTGCGTCTTTTAGAATTGCTCCAATTGTGAATCTTGAAAATTTATATTTTACCCCAATATCAAATCCAATTCCAATTCCCGAATTTTCCCCAATTTTTCTGTAAATAAACTTTACATTTCCACCAAATGAAAATTTTTCATTAATGCTTCTCGCAAACGATGTTATCATGATCCAGTCAGAGGATGAGATGAAAGAAATTTTCTCAGGGTCAAGTCTATCTATATCTGGGTCAAAAATTCCGTTTCCATTATTATCAAGGAATGCGTTATTTGTATGGGATATCATCAACACCGACGCGGATAATAGAGAAGGCAAGGGAGAAAAGGCTCACGGGTTTTAACGCAAGTCCGATGTAATCGTAGTTCACAATTCCAGCGAATCTTTCATCGTGCATCAAAATTAGATGTGTATTTGATAATTCAGCAAGACCTGCGGGATTCCAATATCCAGCTGTTACATCGTTTGCCACGCTTGTGAAAGCCCCTCCCATTCCAAGCGCTCTTGCGCCAACCCCAATTGATAAAAATTCCCCGGCATATTTTGCAAATTTAAAATTGTTTGGAAATGCTGGAGAAATAAGAAAAACTAAAACAATTGGAACTAAACTAATCAATCGGTCTTGCACCAAGGTTTTCAATAAGCGCTTTAACAAACGGGGATTCATTTATGAGTTTTTTTAATTTTAAATCGGGGCTGTATTGAAAAATTTCTTCTTTCAATTTTTCAACATCACATATTGAAGTGTCTATTTCAATATCAATGTTGCAGATCTCCTTGAGCTTGGCTTTCAAAAAAGGTCTATTTTTCTTTATCCAATCAAGATGTAAATCATTAGCGGTTCCGATGTTGAGTTTATTCTCCTTTATTTCAAGTGGATATGATAATCTAAGAGCGGTGGATAAGTTTAAGTTATAGTTCTGTGCCTTATTTACAATTTCATCCCATCTTTCACGGACGAGATTCAAAATTTTTTCGGGGTTGTCAATTTTTTGTTCCGAGTCTTGATGTGGTTTTATTTCATATTTTGCAAGAGGATCTTTGAATAAGGCGTTAATTTTTTCAATGTCATCATGTTGAAGCGATGATACTTCGGATTTTGATGAAGGTTTGGGTTTAGTGCTTTTTTCAGTTATGATGGTTGAGTTTTCAGTTTCATTTCCCCCTTTTGGGGGATGATTAAAATTTTCGGTGTCAACATCTCCTGATGAATTAAGAGATTTTTCAATTTTTTCAAGCTTTGAGAGCAATTCTTGAATTTTTATCGTGCTGTCAAGCGATGCAAGTTGTGTTATGACCATTTCAAGTTTTAATCTTGGCTGTGGTGCCCACTTTATTGAGATTTCGGCATCATTGACGATTTTCAACATCCTTATGATGTCTGATTCGTTGAAATTTTTCGCTTCATTTATATAGCGAGTTTTGTAATATTCCGTTGCTTCAATTAGCTCTGCTGATTTTGTCGTTATGGCGACAAGTAAATTTCTCAAATGTTCAGATAGACCGCTCAAAAAATCTTGAAAATCATAACCGAGTTTGACTATCTCATCAACGATTTCAAGCCCTGCTTTTATGTTTTTTTCTTTAACTACATCTGTGACTCTGAAGAAAATCTCTTGATCAATTATGTTAAGTGCTTTAATCACATCATCAAATTTTATCTTTTCACCGCAGAATGAAACAATTTGATCAAAGATACTCATCGCATCTCGTAGTGAGCCATTAGCTTTTTTAGCTATCGTGAAGAGAGAATCATCATCAATTTGAATTTTATCCTGTTGTGCTATTAGTTTCAATCTTTCAATAATCTTTTGTATTTCAATCCTTCTAAAGTCAAACCTTTGGCATCTTGATAAGATAGTTGATGGGACTCTATGCGGTTCAGTCGTTGCGAAAATAAATAATATATGTGGGGGTGGTTCTTCAAGTGTTTTCAGCAGGGCATTGAAAGCTTCTTTCGTGAGCATGTGAACTTCGTCAATGATATAAACTTTATACTTTGCCTTGGTCGGTGTGTATCTTACGGATTCTCTCAAGTCTCTGACCTCGTCAATTCCTCTGTTTGAGGCGCCGTCAATTTCAAGGACATCAATGCTTCTTCCGTTTGAAATCTCAACACACATCTCACATTCATTACATGGTTCGTAGTTTTGAGGATTCAGGCAATTTATTGCTTTAGCGAGGATTCTTGCAACCGTTGTTTTCCCAACGCCCCGTGGTCCGGCAAAGATATAAGCATGGGCAACCCTTCCAAGTCTGAGCGAGTTTAAAAGCGTTGCGGTTACATGTTCCTGACCCACAACCTCACTAAATCTTGAAGGTCGCCATTTCCTTGCGGTCACAAGATAGCTCATGATTTGACTTCCTTTATTTATTTTGAAGGCAATTTAATAAAAATTAAAAAAATGAGCAATTTTGGGGTTGGAATTTGATTTTTTCCTCGTTTATGTTAAATTAACAATGGATTAAAAATAAAATAGGGGCTTATGAAATGAAAGCCGTTTTGACATTTGTGCTTTTTTCATTTTTCTCCCAATTCTTGTTTTCACAAGAAATTTTGTTAAGATTTCAACCTGGAAAAGGGGAAAATTTCGTCTATTCACTTTTAAGTGAAGGAACTATGACGCAATCAGTGATGGGAATGGAGCAAGTTGTAAATTCAAAAACTGAGGTGAGATATTCATATTTCATCCAAAATGTTTCAAAAGATGGTGAAGTTGAAATTTTAATTTCGGTTGACACAATCAAAACAAATGTCAAGAGCCAAAATCCACCACTTGATACAACTTTCGTTATCCCTTCTGGATTTAAGTTTAAGCAGGTTCTTAATAAGTTCGGGAAGGGAATAAGTTTTGAAATTCTTGAAATGAAAGAATTACCATTGCCCGGTGGCGCTGACAGGAGAATTGATAGGCGCTCTTATTCGCATAATATTGTTTTTCCGGAGGGTAAAATAAAACCCGGGGATAGTTGGGATTTCTCAAGTATTGATACGACTTCTGGAAGAGAGGGAACAACAGTTGTGAAAACGAAGGGTAAATACACCTATGACGGGATTGAAACTGTGAATCAGATAAAGTGTGCAAGGTTAAAATTGGACGCAAACTTTTCAATATCAGGGCAGGGAACAATACAAGGGATGAATTATGGGCTTGAGGGGGAAGGAAAAATTGTTGGTGCACATTGGGTTGACCTTGAAACTGGTCTCGTTGTTCGTTCTGACACAAATACCGAAATTGAAATGGCAATCGGGATAGCTGGGCAATATGAAATGACCATGCCGATGAGCCAAAAGATGAAAACTGTTGTTAACTTGATAAGGTGATTTTTTAAATTTCGTTCAGAATACGCCTTGCAAGCCGAACATTGTCGGTTATTATCCCATCAACCCCGATATCTATCATTTTTCTTATGTCATCGGGTTTGTTTACGGTGTAAACAATAATTTTGAATCCAGCGTCGTGTATTTTTTTTACGAGTTTTGGAGTTGTGAATTTAAAATTATGTATCAATGCAATGGCACCAAGCTTTTCAAGTGTTTTAGCTGGGTTAAAATAAACTGGGTAATGATATAAGAAAGCGGTTGGTAATTCATCTGTTAATTTTTTTATTTTTTTCAAAATTCGTGGGTCAAACGAGCTAATTAAAACTTTTTTATCATATTCGTTCTCAAAAACAACGGCAAGAACTCTTTCGGTGAGTTTATCTTTTTCGGTTGAACTTTTTATTTCAATGTTAATTGGTATCTTCCCATTTACAAATTTTAAAACTTCTTCAAGCGTAGGTATTTTTTCGCCTTTATATTTTGGGTGAAACCAGCTTCCTGCATCAAGATCTCTTAAGAGCCATAGATAAAAATTTTTCACTTTTCCAGTTCCATTTGTCGTTCTATCAACTTTTGCGTCGTGGATTACAACAGGTGTTCCGTCTTTTGTGAGGCGAACATCAAGTTCAATCATATCTGCTTTTGAACGAATTGCATATTTGAAAGCGGAGATGGTATTTTCCGGGGCAATCGCGGAAAATCCACGATGAGCAATTAAAAGAGGGGAGCTTGATTTGAAAAAACTTTCAAAAATTTCCATCGTTTTCATTTCAAGACCTCAAGAAAAATTGTTTTCAGGTATAAAGTTTCTGGCATTTGAAGGATCCACGGATGATCTCCAGGTTGAAATGTTATATCAATTACTCTTAATCTTTTCCCAGCGTCGTTGCTTGCAAATCGTATTGCCTCTTGAAGTATATCAAGTGAAATGTGATAAGCGCAGGATGAAACCATGATTTTTCCGCCCGTTTCAAGCATTTTAAGAGCGTTTAAAATTAATTTGTGAAAAGCCCATTTGACGCTTTCCGCACCCTTTTTAGTTTTTGTCATCGCTGGTGGGTCAATGATAATGAAGTTAAATTTTTCCCCGGAGTTTGCCATTGATTCTATTGTTTCAAAGGCATCAGCTGTTAAAAAAGTTACTTTATCGCTTAATTTATTTATCTTTGCATTTTCCCTTGCAAGATCGGTTGCGCTTCTATCCGAATCAACGCCGATCACGGTCGCACCTGCACTTGCGCAATAAATGCTGAAAGCACCGGAATAGCAAAATAGGTCAAGAACTCTATCACCTTTTTTTATCATCTCACTAACTTTTTTCCTGTTATCCCGCTGATCAAGATAAAAACCTGTTTTCTGTCCATGATGTAAATCAACGATGAATTTCAATCTGTTCTCTTCAATTTCAACATATCTTGGAACATGTCCATAGAGTTCGCCAGAAGTAGTTTCAAGCCCCTCTTCTTTTCTTGATTCCATATCGCTTCGTTCGTAGATTCCAGAGACTTTCAAAATATCTGTCAATATCGTGACTATTTCATGTTTAAAATTTTCTATTCCAGCTGTTCTTGTTTGAAGGGCGAGGTAATTATCAAACTTATCAACGATAAGCCCGGGAATTTCATCAGCTTCTGCGTGGATTAAGCGAAGTGCGTTTGATTTTATTTTTAACCTTTTTCTTCGTTCAATCGCTTCTTTTATCCTTTTTTTGAAGAAGTTCGCATTTATTTTTTCGTCATCCCGTGTGAGAATTCGTGCAATGATGTGAGATTTCGGGTTGAAAAATGCTTTTCCAAGGAATTCACCATTTGAACTTTTCACATCAATTATTTGAACAGGTTCGTTTTTAAGCTCTTCAAAATTTTCAATCTCGTCTTTAAAAATCCAGAGGTAAAAATTTTTGATTTTTTTCTCTTTTCCTTTTTTTAGTCTTATTTCCATTTTTTTCAAATTTGATTTTTCAGGGTTGATTTAATATATTTGTATTTGAAATTTCGGGGCGTAGCGCAGATGGTTAGCGCGCTTGCCTTGGGAGCAAGAGGTCCCCGGTTCGAGTCCGGGCGCCCCGACACTTTTTATTTTTTCTTTATTAAACCATCAATTGATATTCCTTCGCCTCCTTTGAAAACAAAAACAAGCGCAATTAAAAAATATAAACCAGCGAGTTCAAACCTCATATCTGTGGTTAAATGTCTATAAATTGCAACACCCATCGTAATGGCAATGAAAATCGCTGAATATCTTGTGAATAGACCAACCGCAAGCAAAATACCACCAATGAATTCCGATATCGTAGCAGCTAAAGCGAACACAACAGGTGCAGGGAAGCCAATGTTCCTTACTGTATCCAAAAATTTCCATTCATTTCCCTGTATAAAATAATCAATTGCTGATCTGACTTTTCCAAGCCCGTGAAAATATGCAAGCATTAATCCAGAAACGAAGCGAAGTAGGAAAATTGCTATGTTTGAAGCTTTTAACATTGCGAGTTTCCCTTTTTGATTTTTAAGATAAAATTTTTAAAAGAAAATTTCAATCAGATGAATTTTCCCGCATCCGCATGGTGGCAAGGTGTTTTCACTTATTTTTTGTCCATCAAATTTTATATTAAATTCACCCGTTCTCTCAAATTTAAATTCATAAACACAATTTCTGAAAATTCTCTTAAGTAAAATCTTATCCCAGTTTGATGGAAAAACTGGTTTTGTTATACGAATCCCGTTGTAGTCTGGTTTAATTCCGCAGATACATTCGTAAAAAGCTTTAAACATCCATGTGGGTGAACTGGTAAGCCATGTAAATGATGCTTCTCCAAAGTGTGGAGAATCTTTACCACAAATATATTGTGGATAGACAAAGGGTTCAGCTTTATACCTTCTATCATTTAAAAATCTCAATGGTAAAAGTTTTGAATATATCTCAAACGCTTTATCCTTAAATTCACCTGTTAAAGTTGAAAAAGCCATCACAGCCCATGCGTTTGCGTGGATGAAAAAACTTGCGTTTTCTTTTTCACCGGCGACGAATCTCGTTATTATTCCAAGTTTCTCGTCAGGTTTTGTGTAGGCGGGGTCAAGCAAAAGAAAGCCATAAGTTGATTCAAGAAATTCTATTGCTGATTTCAGGCATTTTATCTTTCTCTCTTCATCACAAGCCTCACTTAAAACAGCCCAGACCTGTGGTTCAATGTAAATTTTCCCTTCCTTTGAAAAGTAGCTTCCGATTTTCTCGCCATCATCTGTGAATCCCCTTATGAACCAGCCAGTATTGTTAAGTTTTTTATATTCTTCGTAGCAATGTTTATTAAGTGAATCCAAAAGATTCTCCCGTTCAATTTCGTATTTTTCAACATCAATGTTTAGAAGTTTATTAAGTTTTATCCACTCATTTATGGTGTAAAGCAAAATCATGCTTGCGAGCGTTGATTCACCAATCCCGTTAATTCCAGCTAAATTTAAAGCGTCGTTCCAGTCCCCATCTCGTAAAAGCACAAGTCCATGTTTCCCACGTAGCCCCAGAACGAAATCTATTGCTCTTTTAAGATGTTCATAAACCGAACTTTCTTCATCTGAATTATAATAATTAAAATTCTGCCACAAGATTTCAAAGTCACCTGTCTCTTTAAGATACTCAAATGTCGTTATGCAAAGCCATAATGGGTCGTCGCTTTGATTTGAAGGGGTTGCGAAATTATCAATGGGGTTGAAATTATGGCATGTGTTTCCGTTTTTAAATTGAAATTTTAAAAGATATAAAAGTCGCTCTCTACATATATTTTGATTTAATGGTAAAATTCCAAGGATTGATTGAAGAGCATCTCTGAATCCAACCACATCAAAACCAGCCACATAATTACTTGCTGAATACCTGTGCCAGTGGAAACAAATCCAGTTTTGATATTTATTCCAGTGATTAACGAAAACATTTATATTTTCGTCTGGCGTTTGTATCTTAACACCTTTTTCAATTAATTCGTTTTTATAGAATAAAAGCATTTTTTTAAAATCATCTTTTGCAATTTCAATCTTTGCTTCTGGCTTTGTTCTTTCGTTCAAAATTCCCAATGAGATTAAAATTTCTTTTTCTTCATCGTCTTCAACTTCAATCTCATGTTGAAATGCGAAAACAGCTTCCCTTCCATTTGCTATTGATTCAAAGCACCATCCCTCTTTTACTGCTTGCGGTAGTTCAATTGTTCCATATCCAATAAAAGCTGATTTTAAAGAGTCAAAAGATTCAGGAGCTGGGTCGGAACTGAAGAAGGCAATTTTATCCCAGGATTTTTCCGATTTTCCAGTTGTTTTATCATTCCAAAGGGTTTTAGTGGCGTAGAGGGTTTTGTCTTTAACCCATGTTCTAACGAAAAGCTCATAAGCGTATGGATCAAGTATTGACGGTTGTAAATTACCAAGCGAAAGTTCAACGGCGGAGAAAATTTTTAATTTCTTTTTTCGTTTGGATTCATTTTTAATTTTTATGAGCCAGTATTCAAGGTCTTTATCAACCGGGACGAAATAAGTGAGCTCAGATGAAATTTGATTTTTAATTGTTTCAATTTTTAAATAGCCAATTCCAAAATTAACCTTCCAAGTGTCAAACTTGTAAATTAACGGTAAATTTAAACACCAGTTTTCATCTGTTTCCATGTCTTTTATATAAATGAAACGACCAAGTTGTGAATTCATCTTTGGAATCCATTTGATTATTGAGTTAAATGTTGGATGTTCATAAAAACTATGCCCTGTTCCATTGTAAAGGACAAGTGCGGTATATCTTCCGTTTGTAAGTATAACTGACCAGTTGGAAGGGGGGATTCCTTCAAGTGTTATCTCGGCGTTTTCAAAGTTTACGCTTGTTTTCATAATCAGTTGCAATTTTTTGTGAATATGTTTAAATTTTAATCGTGTTATAAGTTATTGAAAGAAAATCAAATTTTGAAAAATTAGCTAACGGTAAGATAAATTGTTTTTTGTTCTTACCTTGAACGGTAAAGCACTATGAGTGCTGGTTCAAACCTTTTTCAGTGGAAATAAAAAATTTTAAACTGATGGAATTAAAAATTGAGACAGAAGGTAGAGCAAGACCTTCAAAATTAGTCATAATCTTAATGTATGTTGTAATTTCTGTTTTAATTTCAAACCTTATAGTGTTTATTACCGAATGGGTTTATAGGGGAGCGGTGATAGATGCTTTTTATTTTGTCATTCCCACGGTCGTGGGTATATTCATTGGGGTTATATCTTCGTTTTTGAGGTTTTCGGTTGAGCAAAGAATTTTTGAAACCGAGAGATTTTGGAAAAGTCTTTTACAATCTTCGGTCAATGGGATAATATTAACTGATTTAACTGGAAAAATAAAGTATGCAAACAACTACGCGCTTAACTTTCACGGTTATACGCTTGATGAGATAAAAGAGTTTTATATTTTTGATCTCGTTGTTTCGGATTTTATTGAGGTTGTCCGTGAGTATATCAAGGATATAATTGAGGATAAAGGGGCAGAAGCTATTGAAGTTGGATTTTTGACAAAAGATGGGAGTGTGAGGTATGCAGAATTGGGTGGGCGATTGATAAGGTATAAAGCGATGGATTTAATTCAATTTATTGAAGTGGATACAACGGAAAAGAGAAAGTTTGAAGATGAGCTAATTGAAGCTGAGCGAAAATATAGACAGCTTTTTGAAAATGCGGTCATTGGGGTTTACAGATCAACTCCAGATGGGAAGATAATTGATGTTAATCCTGCGTTTGTTAAGATGTTTGGGGCGAAAGATAAATTTGAAATTTTACAAAAGAACGCTTCTGAATTTTATGTTAATCCAGAGGATAGAGAAAGGTTTATTCGTGCTCTTGAAATTTTAAGTGTTGTGTCAAATTTTGAAAACAGATTAAAACGCCTTGACGGAAAGGAGATATATGTTCGGGAGCATGTTAGGGCTGTTAGAGATTCAGTTGGGAATGTTCTTTATTATGAGGGTATGATAGACGACATAACCGAACAGAAAGTGGGAGAGGAAAAGCTCAGGGAATCGGAGGCGAAATATAGAACGCTTGTAGAAAGTTCCCTCGCTGGAACATATATTTTTCAAGATGGGAGATTTAAATTTGTAAGTGGTCAGCTTGCTTCAATTTTGGGTTTCAGTAGGGATGAGATAACGAACACAAGAGAGATTCTTAAATTTGTTCATCCAGAGGACAGGCGAAAAGTTCTTGATATGTTTGCCTCAAATTTGAGGGGAGAAGTTCCAGTGGCGAACTTTTCATTTAGGGTGTTTAAGAAAAATGGTGAGATTGCTTGGGTTGAAGTTCTTAACAATCTCATAACTTACGATGGCAAGCCTGCAATTCTCGGAACAATACTTGATATAACTGATAAAATTAAAGCTGAACAAAGAGAGCGAATTTTATCAAATCTTTTGCTCAATTTGAATGATGCAGTTGTCATAACCGATGAGCAGGGGAATATACTTGAGGTAAATGATGCCTTTTGTAAAATTACTGGCTATTCAAAAGAGGAAGCCATTGGTAAAAATCCAAGAATTTTAAAATCAGGGCTTCATGACGCAGAATTTTATAAAAATATGTGGGATTCAATTTTAACCAAAGGTTATTGGTCTGGCGAAATAATCAACAAAAAGAAAAACGGCGAGCTTTATTTTGCTTTTCTTTCAATTTCATCGGTTAAAGATGAGCTTCACGGTGTTACATACTATCTTGGAATTCAATCGGATATAACTGAGAAGAAGAAGATTGAAGAGCAGATAAGATACCAAGCGAATTTGCTTGAGAATGTGAATGATGCGATAATCGCAGCTGATTTGAATTTTAGAATAACATCATGGAACAAGGCAGCTGAAAAAATGTATGGATACGAAGCTGAAGAAGTTCTTGGTAAGGAGATAAGCGAGGTCATCCCAGTTGAAATTCCGAGTTTATCAAGAGAAGAAGTTAGAAAGATAATTCGGGAAAAGGGATTTTGGAGCGGTGAAGCGATACATTATAATAGGTGGGGTGAGAAAATTTATGTAAGCAGTTCAATTTCAATCCTGAAGGATTCAAGAGGTAATCCAATCGGGACAGTTGGGATAAATCGTGATATAACAGAGCAGAAAAAAGCGGAGGAAAAATTAAAATTATACGCAGAACAGCTTGAAATCGCCAATGCCCAACTCCAAGAGTTAAACAAGCTAAAAAGCGAGTTCCTTGCAAATACATCACATGAATTAAGGACCCCATTGAATTCAATTATTGGGTTTTTGAATTTGATAAAGGAGGGATTATATGAAAATCACGAGGAGATGATGAAATTTGTTGACAACGCTTTGATGAGCGCAAAACATCTTTTGAATATTATAAACGACATACTTGATATTGCAAAGATTGAAGCTGGAAAGCTTGAATTAAACATTGAAAATGTTGAAGTTTCGGAGCTTCTTTATGAGGTTTGGACATTGTCCCATGTTCAGGCAGAGCAGAAGAAACTTGATTATAAGTTTATTTATCCAGAGGAAAAGGTTTTCATAAAAGGTGATAGAAACAGGTTGAAACAGATTTTGTTAAATCTGATCGGGAATGCGATAAAATTCACGCATAAAGGCGGTATAACTGTAAAAGCGGAAATTTTTGAAGATAAAGGTTTTTGTAAATTTACTGTCTCAGATACAGGTATAGGTATAGCGAAGGAAAAACAGGCGAAGCTTTTTCAGAAGTTTGTTCAAGCTGATGGGACGACGACGAGAAAATATGGAGGCACAGGTCTTGGGCTTGCTATTACTAAAAGTTTAGTTGAATTGATGGGTGGAGTCATTGAGCTTTACAGTGAAGGGGAGGGGAAAGGGACAACTGTCACATTTACCATTCCGTTGTCTGAAGTTTCATATGGTCAGGAATTTGAAATTGAGCAGGGGAAAATTTATGGGGATTCAGGTTTGTTGGTTCTCGCTGTTGATGACGATTTAAAGTTTGCTGACTTTTTGAAGACATTCCTTGTTAAGAATTCGTTTAGGTTTATCTGGGCAAGTAATTCTGAAGATGGTTGGGCGTATATTTTGAAATTTAAGCCAGATATTTTGATACTTGATTATGCCATTCCAAGCAGGGCATCTGCGGAGATAAAAAATGGATTTGATCTTTTCTTAAAAGTTCGTGATACAGTTGAATTTAAAAACATACCGATTATAATTTTGACAGGGCATCCGCAGAAAGTTAGGGAGCTTTTAAAGCTTTCATTTGTTAATTTTCATCCAAGTGTTGTTGAAAAGCCTGTTGAGCCAAATTATCTTTTGAGTCTTTTAAAACAGTATGTGAAAGAAAAGGATGAGGTTAATATCTTACTTGCTGATGATGATGTCAGCGTTGAAATTTACCTTAAGAAAATATTGCCCGAAAAATACAAGATTGATTATGCAAAAAATGGTAGAGAAGCGATTGAAAAGATTAAATCAAAAAATTATGATATACTTTTGCTTGATCTTATGATGCCTGAGGTAAATGGTTATGATGTTATAAGGGAGTTGAGATTGAACAAACTTGCGCCTGAACTTCCCATACTTGTGATAACAAATTATCCAGAGCCAGCAACTGAGGAAGAGAGAGAATTACTATCAAAAAGCATGGGTATAATTGTTCTTGACAAAAGCGAGCTTAGCTCAAACCCCGATAGATTAATTGATTTAATAAATAGTCAAATCAAAATAAATTAAAGTAAAAGATGGCGCATATACTTGTTGTTGAAGATGATGCTTTAACGGCGCAGTTGTTTGAGGTGATTTTGAAGAGAAAAGGTGGATTTGAAGTTACAGTGACAGATGATGGGGGAAAGATAACTGAAATTCTTAACTCAGGTGAGGTTGATTTGATTATAATGGATGTCTCACTTTCCGGGACATTTGTGAATGGAATTCAGGTTGATGGATTGAAACTTTCAAGGATGATAAAAGAAAATGAAAAAACAGCAAGGATTCCAATTATACTTGCAACAGCACATGCAATGCGCGGGGATGCGGAAAGATTTCTTCAGGAAAGCAAGGCAGATGATTATATTTCAAAGCCAATCACAGACCATAATTTTTTAATTCAAAAAATCAGAGAGCATTTAAAAAGTGGATGAGGAAATAGGAAAGAAAGTAATAATCGTTGAGGATGATCAAAATTATGCTGAGATTTTAAAAAGAGTAATCATAAAAAATGGTTATCATGTGAAAATTGCTTATGATGGTGTTGATGGATTTAATCAAATGGTTGAATGGAAACCAGATGTCGCTATAGTTGATTGGATGATGCCTGGGATGTCAGGAATTGATCTTGTTAAAAAAATTAAAGAACATCAAGAGTTAAAATTTTGCTATGTTATAATGCTTACAGCAAGAATTGAAACGGAGGACAAAATAACTGGACTTGAAGCGGGTGCAGATGACTTTATAACTAAACCTGTTGATTTCGGCGAGCTTATTGCAAGAGTAAGGGTTGGGTTTAGAATAAAGGCACTTCAGACTGAGATAGCAGAACTTCAACATGAAGTCGCACTTCTTGAAATGGCAAGAACTTTGGGACATGAGATAAATAACCCGCTGAACATAATTTACCTTGCTCTTGAACTTATAAATCGCTCATTGAAAGAAAATGATGTTGAAAAAGTTAAGGAAAATTTAACCCGAATTTTTCAAGCTTCCGAGAGAATAAAAGACATTGTAAATAAACTCATTTCGCTTCGTAAACCCGCCTTCAAAACCTATGTTGATGGCAAACGAATGCTTGATCTTGATAAATAACCCTTTCAAAATTTCCATTTTATTTTGAAATTTTTACCAACCCTACCCATATAGAAGAGTAAAGATTCCATAAATCAATCAAATTTCAAGTTTTAAAAGATTGGCACAATAATTGATGTATTTTTAGATGTGAAGATTGTTTAATTAAAAAGTTTTTGATATGTCGGTCATTTGTAAAATCTTGGTTTATACAAACGATGCTAATTTCAGCGATAAAATGAAAAGAGTTTTTGGTTCTGAAGAGTATGTTTTGCGAGTTGTCGGGTTGTTTACCGAAGTTGTTGAGATATTGCATTTTGAACTGTATGATGTGCTTGTGATTGAGACGGAGTTTATGGGTGAGATGAACGGACTTTTAAAAATTGCGGATAATGTCCTGCTTGGCATACCGATTGTGGTCGCATGTGGTGAAAGTAAATTGAAAATTGTAGATGGGGAAAATTCAAGATTTTACTTTGTAAGTAAGTTCGCTGACCCAGAAGAATGGAAAAAAGTCATTCAGATGGCTGTAAGTGAAAATTATATTATAACGACAAAAGGAGCACAAACATGATTTCACTTGTGATTCAAAATATCATTTTTGCTGTTCTTGTCTGCGGTCTTGTGTTTATTATCAAAATTTTGGATGGAAAGATTTTAGGTTTGAAGTGGATCCTTGCAAGTGTGTTGTCTTTATGGCTTGCTGGAATTTCAAACATCTTCTTCAGTTTAGATTTAATTTCATTATCCTTGCTTTTAGGTGGAATTGCCTTGGGAATCTACGGATTAATTTTGGTTTCAAAGGAAAAGGAGAAGAATAAGAACAGAGTTATAAATTCAATTGAATCAGCGGTAGAATCAATAATTGAGAAAAGCACTGCTAAAGGGATTGCGGTTATTTATAATGGTGAAAGTGAAAATTCCAAATTTGTTTTTAAATACGGGAGTGAAGGTGAATGTTTAATGATGACAATTCCAATTGAGTTGGGTGATAATTCAACTTGTTATGTTGCTCTTTTTGGGGATAAGCCTTTTGTAAACTTTAGGCGGGAAGATTTTGAAAGCGAGATTTCCTTTTTGAAACTTTACATTGAAAACTTAAAATTGAACGAAAAAGTTAAATTCGTTGAAGATGAATCTGTTAAGGTTAAAAATTCAATTTACGAATTTGTGCATATTCTCGCTCATGAGCTTAAGAAGCCTTTGACGGGAATCATTGGTTTTTCAGAAATTTTAAGGGATGAGTTCAAGAATCTGTCAGATAAAGATATAATAGATTTCACCACAAATATAAAGAGATCCGCTGATGAAATGTTGATGATGTTAAAGTATTTAGCAGAGATAGTTGAGATTGAAACGGGGAAGGATAGTTTAAACCTTGAGAGGTTCAAAGCATCTGAAATTGTTGACGATGTGCTTGCTTATTTTTCTGGTGAGATTGGAAGGAAGAAATTAAGTTTAGTTTTAGATATTGATAGGGATTTTGAAATTGAGGCTGATAGAAAAAAATTTAGAGAGGTTGTTTATCAGCTTGTTTCAAACGCTGTGAAATTTTCATATGAAGGGGGGGTTATTAAAATTAGTTTGAAGAGTTTTGATGATTTGGTTGAACTTGTTGTGAAGGATGAGGGTATTGGCATTCGTCGTGAGGATATGCAGAAGATTTTTAAACCATTTCCAAGGATAAAGTCTCATTTGAATGGCACGGGTCTTGGGCTTGCTTTGGCAAAGTATTTGGTGGAACTTCACGGTGGCGAAATAAATGTTTCAAGTGAGTATGGCAAGGGAAGCGAGTTCAGGGTTATATTACCTTCAAAGCGGGGTGTTAATAAATTTAAAAATGGCGTTGTTGAAAATTGCGAAATGATATAAGAGTTTAAACCTCATGGCTACCTCCATAATAATAGCGTGGGCATAATGCCCACGCTTTTTATTTTTGTGCGGTTTCATCAACGATTTTTCTTATCACTTTTATATGTTCTGGTGTTGTCCCGCAGCATCCACCGATTATGTTTATCCCTATGTCAACAAGTTTCCTAACAAATTCAGGTATAGTTTCAGGGGTATCGGGGTAGATCAAATCATTGTTTATTTTTCTTGGGGTTCCAGCGGAGGGTTTTACAAGGACGGGAATTTCTTTTGTTATTGATTTAAAATTTTTGGCAATATCAACCATTTCTGCAAATCCATTTCCGCAGTTTGCGCCAATAATTTCTGCTCCAAGTTTTAGCATTTCTTTAACAGCGATTTTCAGGTCAACTCCAGCGTAAGTTTTAAATCCATTTTTAGTTTTATGAAAACTCATTGACAAAGCCAGGGGTAGTTTGGTTACATTCCTTGCAACTTCACACACTATTTTCATTTCTTCTATAAATATCATCGTCTCAATTAAAATTGCATTCACACCGCCATCTGCCAAACCACGAATTTGCTCAAAATAGTAATCAGCGAGTTTTTTAAATTCTTCATCTCCAGGTTTTAAACCTGATGGTCCAACGCTACCGAAGATCAATTTATTGGAGAGGTTGACTTTTCGGGCTAATTGTGCTGATGTTTTGTTGAGTTCGTATATGTTTATTTTGGTACTTTTTAACCTTGCTGGGTTTGCCCCGAATGAATTTGTTGTTATTATATCGGCTCCTGCGTTTGTGTAGTCAATGTGAAGTGATTCAACGAGTTGGGGGTTTGTAAAATTTAAAATCTCGGGAAATTTTTCATTTGAGCGTTTAAGAAGTTCAGTTCCAATTGCACCATCAGCTACAAGTGTCTTTGAAGTTAGTAATTCAAGCATAAGTTTTTTATCAAATTTGCAATTTGTGTTGAGGCATCAAATAAAATTCCCCTTGCATTTTTGATTGCATATGATTCCTTCATCCCGAGATGAGTCATACTTATTATTGATGCCAAGCCGAGGTTATATGCAAGTTCTCTTGAACTTCCCTCAATTTTTCCAGCGATGGCAATTACAGGAATATTTTGGGCTCTTTCTATTATTCCTTTGATTGCTTTTCCATACTTAACCTGGGAATCAATTTTGCCTTCGCCAGTTATTATAAGATTTGCGTTCTTTATTTTCTCGTTGAATGAAACAAGATCAAGGAAGATGTCAATTCCTCTTACGATCTTTGCATTGCAGAATGCAACAAGTCCTCCTGCGAGTCCTCCAGCTGCTCCAGCTCCTGGGAGATTTTCTATGTCTATTTTGTATTTTTCTTTCACGATAGATGCCAACTTTTTAAGTGCTTTGTCAAGTAGTGGTAAATCTGATTTTCGTGCGCCTTTTTGTGGTGCATATATAAATGAGGCGCCTTCTGGTCCACATAATGGATTTAGGACATCAACTGCGACTTTGAATTTAACTTTTTTAACTCGTTCATCCACTTCCGAGTCATCTATTTTTTCAAGTTTAAGAAGATTTATTCCGCCTTGCTTTATTTGTTTTCCATTTTTATCAAGGAATTTATAACCAAGTGCAGAAGCCATGCCCATTCCACCATCATTTGTGGCGCTTCCGCCAACGCCAATGATTATTTCATTTACATTGTGGTCAAGCGCTTTCTTTATCAGTTCTCCAACTCCGTAAGTTGTTGTTATTTTTGGATTTCGTTTCGCTTTGGGGACAAGTGTTAAGCCACTTGCAGATGCCATTTCAATTATTGCAATTTTATCCTTGATCAGGAATTTAGCTTTGACTTTTTGATTTGGAAGAGGACCTGAGACAATTGTTTCATAGATTTCTCCAGATATTGAGAAGTAAATTGCATCAACAAAGCCTTCGCCACCGTCTGAGATTGGGATTTTAACTATTTCGCAGTTTGGTAAAGTCGTTTCAAATGCCTTAGCGATTATCTGCGTTGCTTCAACTGATGTGAGGGAACCCTTGAATGAATCAGGAGCTATTACAATTTTCATTTCTGTGATTTTGCGCGATTTTTAAAAATTTGGGCTGAAAGAATTATTGCTGATTCCATACTTTTTTCATTTGCGATCAATTTCCCAGCGATGTCATACGCAGTCCCATGGTCTGGCGAGGTTCTTATTATGTTAAGACCTGCTGAAAAATTAACTGTTCTGTAAAAGTCAATAAGTTTTATCGGGATGAGACCTTGATCGTGATATAGGGATAAGACAGCGTCATAGTTTTTATATTTTCGCTTGCCGAAAAATCCATCTGCTGGAAATGGACCTTCAATTGTGATTTTTTCTTTGTTGAGCTGAGTTATAACGGGCTTGATTATATTTTGCTCTTCGTTCCCAATCAAGCCGTCTTCTCCAGCGTGAGGGTTTAAACCGAGGACTGCAATAGTTGGAGATTTTATAGCAAAGTCAAATCTTAACGAGTCAATTAAAATTTCAATTTTCTCACTTAGCAATTTTTCCGATAGGATTTTGCTCACCTTTGATATCGGGATATGGATTGTTGCAAGTCCAAGTTTGATCTGGTTATTTACAAACATCATTAGAAATCTTTTTGAATTGGAAAGTTTTGCGATCATCTCGGTTTGCCCAGGGTAGTTGAAGCCAGCAAGATCCAATGCTTTTTTTGATACAGGGGAGGTACAAATGGCATCAGCTTTTTTTTGAAGGCAAAGTTCAACAGCAAGGATTATTGACTCGCCTGCGATTTTTCCAGAAGTTTTGGTCGGTTTTCCGATGTTTATTTCAAAGTTTTCAAATTTTTTCATCGGCAGAACATTGATGACATCTTTTTCAGGTAGGAAATCATCTTCGTTTTCCATGATGTGAAATTTTAGATTTAAAAGTTCGCAATATGTTTTGATGATCTTCACCGGGGCTATGATGAAAGGTTGAGCTTTTGAGAGAACATTTTTTTTAATCATTGATTTCAGGGCAACCTCAGGACCTATTCCATTTATATCACCAGCTGTGATTGCGATTTTAGGGCGCATATTTTTCAACGGATATTAGTTTAAAAGAACCATACTGATCAACGAAGACAAATTTTCTTCTTATAGGCTCATAATACCATATTTCTTCAGTTGGTTTTCCAGGGGTATATTTTCTTTCAATTTTTGTTGGTTGACCGTAAAGTATGTAAATTTTCCCTCTATCTGTTCTTGCTCCATCTCGTTCTCTCATTGTTGCAAAGTTTATATAAGCATAGTCAACCCTTCTGTAGTATTCAGCCATTAGCTCGTTATAAATCGTATTAGGGGTTGGATCTCTTTGAGCCCAGAACTCTTTAAATTTTAGCAACCTCGCCTGCGGGGTTCCAAACCTTAACTTAGCCATTTCATCGGGCGTTGCAATATATTCAAGTATTTCAATTGCGTAATCAAGATTTTGAAGTGAGAATGGCATGTCAATCCATTCAACTGTGAATTTTTTTGTAAATGATTTTTGAATTTCCTTTCCTGTTGAATCCATAAATTTTGCAGAAAGTGAAATTTCATATTCACCAAGGTCAAGCGAATCACCACTAAACCGGATGAGAAGTGAGTAATATGTTTGAGGAAAGGATGGAATTAAAAGATATGTGAAAATTGTATCACCTGGATTTTCTTTAAAGAGAAATTTTTTATCATTTGTTATCTCATCGGATTTAATTGTTTCTTTTTTTATCTCTTTTTTTCTTCCAAATTCTGAAAAAAAGACCAGTGTATATTCAACTTCGGTGGGTTTATCGGTGAATTGAATGTAGGCGAAGAAGCCTTTCCCGAAGTTAACCCTGTTTCCGATGTTTGTCGGGATTAAGATAAGTGTATCTCCGTTTTCCTGGCTTTCTTGAATAATCGTCAAATCAGAGGTTTCAAAAGAATTTGGTTTGAAGGATTTTAAAGTTAAAACTCGCTCACGTTTTAATATCTGGTTTGATTGTTCATCTTCAAGTATAAGAATCAATCGGTAATTTCCAGGTGCCAGATCAAAGCGAAAATTTCCCTGTGTGTAAATATCTTTTGAATTGGTTTCTTCATAATTATCAGTTGCTCTATAACCTCTAAATATCTTTCTTGCTATTGATTTCCCATCTTTATCGGTGATTTCGGCGCTGACTGTAAAGTTTGCAACATAAGCGGGGGAATTCAATGGATTTTTTACGAAGGTTAGAAGATCGTTGGCAATTCTAAAATTTATATCAACTCTGCTTTTAGATGTATCTTCGCTTATTAGGTTTATGACCTCGTAAAAGAAAAGTTTCCCAGCTTCTCTTTCAATTGTTGAGAAGAATGGACGGAAGAAAGGAAGTTGTGCATATAGTGTTGATATTAAAAGCAAGGATAAAAAAAGCGTTTTTCTCATTTCAAATCTCCGAAATTTTTTCTCCGTTTAATTTAAACATATAAACGAGAAAATTCAATATATTTGACCTTGGGAAGTTGCAAGGGGTTTAAACTTTGGCGAATTCCTTGAAACTTGATAGTGTTTTAAAAAATTATTATCTTTTCAAAAAATTTAAACTTAAAAGGTTTTGTGAAGAGAACGCCACTTTATGAAACACATCTTGACCTCGGTGCTGAATTTGAATCTTATTCAGGCTGGGAATTGCCGAAGCATTATGTGAATGCGTTAGAAGAATATAAATCTGTTAAAACATCAAATGCGATAATTGACAGGACATATCTTGGGAAGTTACGCATATTTGGTAAAGATGCGCTTGATTTCATGAATAGAATATCAACAAATGATCTGAGAGGACTTTCTTCTGGAATGGGAGCTGGGACAGTTCTTACGGATGAAAAAGGTAAGATGATTGAATTTTTAACAATTTATGTTTTACGAGCCGAGGAAAATTATCAAGAAATTTTTGCGCTGTTGAGTTATGAAGCATTAGAGAAGGTTAAGAGCTGGTTTAGCAAGTTGATCATTATGGATGATGTGAAGTTTGAAGATGTAACCCATGAATATGCAATCATCTCTGTATATGGTTCTGGGGTTCATGAGGCGATTAAATCTGATTTTAAAGTTGACCACAAGCATTTCACAGATATATCAAAGATGGCGGTTTATAATTTTATTCGGGGTTTTATGTTTGAGAGTGAGATGATTTTGGCGAAGACGAACGAGTTTCTTGTGCCCGGGTATAATTTAATTTTAAAAAATGAGATTGCGGTTAAGGTTTGGAACTCTCTCTATGGGAAGGGTTTGACCCCTATAGGGAGAGAAATTCTTGAGGTGTTAAGAGTTGAATCAGGGGTTCCTGCCTACGGAAAAGAGATAACTCAGGATTACAATCCTCTTGAGGCTAATCTTAATAGGTATGTGAGTTTTACGAAAGGTTGTTACATCGGGCAGGAAGTTCTTTCAAGAATTGATTCTTATCAGAAGTTGCAAAGAAAACTTGTTGGTTTTGTTATTGAGAGGGAAAAAGGTAGAGGAAAGATTTATGAGGGTTCCCCAGTATGCGTCGGGGATGAAGAGGTTGGTAAATTGACAAGCGTTGTTTATTCCTATGGATTTCAAAGGCTCATAGCCCTTGGCTATGTTAAAATAAATTATGCTATTCAGGGGGAGAAAGTTGAAATTAAATGTAGTGATGAAAATCACCGGGCAACAATTATCATTCCCCCGTTTTCAATTTAAAACAAATTCTAAAATTTAGATGGAGCAGATAATAATAAAAGGTCAAACGAAGGAGGAAATATATTCAGAACTTATACCGCAGATAAAATCTTTAATTGAGGATGAATCGGATTTGATTGCAAACCTTGCAAATGTCACATCTGCACTTAAGCAAGCATTTCCATCTTTTTCATGGGTTGGGTTTTACCTTATGAGAGGAGATGAGCTTGTCCTTGGACCTTTTCAAGGGAAACTTGCTTGCACAAGGATAAAAATAGGCTCTGGGGTTTGTGGGACATCTGCCTTAAGAAAAGAAACAATTATTGTCCCCGATGTTGAGAAATTTCCAGGGCATATTTATTGTGATCCTGACTCAAAGTCAGAGATAGTTGTTCCTATAATTAAAAATGGCCAGGTTCTTGGGGTTCTTGATATTGACAGCTATGAATTAAATAATTTTGATGAGGTTGATAAAATTTATCTTGAAAAAGTTGTTGATTTGTTAGTTTCAAAATTTTAATTGGGTTATTGAAAATGGAGAAAAAGGTTGCGCTTATCACTGGTTCTGGAAGAAGATTGGGTAGACAGATCGCGATTGCGCTTGCTGAATCTGGTTTTGACATAGTTGTAAATTATAATCAATCAAAGCTTGAGGCGATGAAGACTTTAAAAAAGATAAAAGAAATTGGTAGGGAGGCGATAGCTGTAAAAGCGGATATCACAAAAAGTAGTCAAGTTAAAAGAATGGTTGAAAAAGCTATTGAAAGGTTTGGTCAGATAGATGTTCTTGTGAATAACGCTGCAATTTTCCCAAAGCCTGTTAAGTTTTGGGAAATAACAGATGAGTTATGGGATTATGTAATTGATACAAATTTAAAGGGGCAGTTTTTGTGCTCAAGAGAAGTTGTTAAGTTTATGCTTGAGAGGAAGAGGGGGAAAATAATTAACATTGCCTCGCTTGGTGGCTTGCAGGTTTGGACTGAACATATAGCTTATAATGTTGCAAAGGCTGGTTTGATAATGTTGACAAAGGCAATGGCAAAAGCACTTGCCCCATATATAACTGTTAATGCAATTGCACCTGGAACTATAATAATACCTGGTGAAGAATCCGGTGAGATAAAGCATATCCCTGAGCATAGGATTCCACTGAAAAGATATGGAAAGCCATCGGATATTACAGATATAGTTGTGTTTCTTGCAACGAAAGGGGATTACATAACAGGACAAGTTATTCCAGTTGATGGTGGAAGGTCAATTTTATAAAAAAAATTAGTATGAGGATGACTGGAGAAAAAATTGAGAAGGAGGAAAAAGCATTTAGTGCAAATAGGCAACCTGTAAAGGCATATAAAAATTTAAAGTTTTTAAACAGCCCTGATGCGAGAGCTCTTAGGATTCTTGCTGAATATCTTGAGCCGTTATCAAGATTTAGAAAGTATCAAGTTGTTGACACAGTTGTTTTCTTTGGTTCAGCGAGGACAAAGCCAATGAAGGAGGCAAAAGCGAAGTTGCGTGAAATTGAATCAAAGATAAAGGAATTGGAATCAAGGGGTAAGCCTGTGCCTCAGAGTATGCTTGATGAAAAGTCAAGAGCTGAAATTGATGTTTATATGTCAAGATATTATGAGGACGCCGTTGAACTTGCAAGGTTGATAACGGAGTGGTCGGCGTCTCTTGGTGAGGCAAATGGGCATCGCTTTGTCGTTTGTTCTGGAGGGGGTCCGGGTATAATGGAAGCTGCGAATAAGGGCGCATACAAGGCGAGAGGTTTAAGTATAGGACTTAACATAAGTTTACCATACGAGCAAAAACCAAACCAGTATATCACGGAAGAGCTTAATTTTGAATTTCATTATTTCTTTATGCGCAAGTTCTGGTTCATTTATCCAGCAAAGGCACTTGTTATATTCCCGGGTGGAT
This sequence comes from Candidatus Kryptobacter tengchongensis, assembly GCF_001458555.1. NCBI lineage: Bacteria > Pseudomonadati > Candidatus Kryptoniota > Candidatus Kryptobacter > Candidatus Kryptobacter tengchongensis. Next base: position 24,543 of record NZ_CZVH01000015.1, read on the forward strand.
ATGGGACGCTTGATGAACTTTTTGAAGTCCTTACGCTTCTTCAGACAAGAAAAATTAAAAAGAAAATGCTCGTCTTAATTTATGGAAGTGAATATTGGAAAAAGATCGTTAATTTTGACGCTATGGTTGAGTATGGGGTGATTGACAAAGATGACTTGAAGCTTTTCAAGTTTGTTGATACACCAATTGAAGCATTTGAATATTTAAAAAATGAACTTACAAAACATTATCTGTGAGCCCCGAAAGATACATAATTTCGCTTGTCAAACTTCTTGATGATGAAGATGTTTTTGTTTCAAAGTCTGCTTATGAAAAACTTGTTGATTTAGGTGTTGAGGCGATCCCTGTGCTTTCAAAAATTAAGCATAATGTAAGCGAGAATGTAAAAAATTTGCTTGATGAAATCGTTGATACTTTAAAATATAAAAATTATACCAGTGAGGTTGTTTCGTATTTTATGGCTCGTGAAAAAGATATTGAGAGGGGGGCATATCTTGTTGCGAGATTTGCTTATCCAGATGTTAATTTTAGGAAGTACTCAGAGATGCTTGATTTAATGGCTTTTGAGTTGAAGAAAAGGATTTACATGGTTGAAAATTTGTATGACATCGTTGAGGTGGTGAATAGATTTTTCTTTGTTGAGAAAGGTTTCAGGGGAAATTTTGAAAATTATTATGAGCCAGATAACATTTTCATAAATCGTGTGATAGATAGACGATTGGGAATACCAATTACGCTTTCGTTGATTTACATCCTTGTGGGTAGAAGGGCGAATATCCCGGTTTATGGCGTTGGAATACCAGGGCATTTTGTTGTCAGATATGAATCAAACGGTTTTGAAATTTATGTTGACCCGTTTAACGGTGGTAAGATAATGGCGAGGTCAGATTGTGAAAAGTTAATTTCTCAACTTGGTTATTCTCAAAAGGATGAATACCTGAAGCGTGCAACGCCCGAGATGATTGTTAAGAGAATGTTTGGAAATCTTGCTCTTGCCTATAAAAATAACGGCTATATTGAAAATGCAGAAAAGTTAATAAAGATATTAAAACTAATTGAATCGCTAAATGAAAATTTACACGAGAACAGGTGATGACGGGACAACTTCTCTTTTCGCTGGTGGAAGGGTAAAGAAAGACAACGCCAGAGTTGAAGCTTATGGAACTGTTGATGAACTTAATTCAATTCTCGGGGTCATAAGGGCGGTGTCAAAAGATAATTTTATCAATGAAACGATAAAAGACATTCAAAATTTACTTTTTGTTTTAGGGTCTGATCTTGCAACGCCAATTGGGGTTGAAAGTATTAAGGTGAAAAGGATCACGAAAGATGATGTTGAAAAAATTGAGAGGTTGATTGACAAGGTAGACGAAAGTCTTGAACCGTTGCGCAGTTTTATACTTCCTGGTGGGACTTTTCTTGCTTCTTTTTTGCACCTTGCGAGGACTGTTTGCAGGCGTG
>NZ_CZVH01000016.1:0-25644 GCF_001458555.1 Candidatus Kryptobacter tengchongensis
TATGTCAGAATATATGGAAAAATTTAATGTTTCAAGATTAATAGGTGCTCCTCCTGGATATGTCGGATATGAAGAGGGTGGGCAGTTAACTGAAAAAGTTAGAAGAAAACCTTACTCTGTCGTTTTATTTGATGAAATTGAGAAAGCGCATCCCGATGTGTTTAATATCTTGCTTCAAGTTCTTGATGATGGTCAACTTACGGATAGCCTTGGCAGAAGAGTTGATTTCAGAAATACTGTTATAATTATGACATCAATCCTTATTAAAGCATCTTCGGTATCAAACAAATACCTTGCGAGAGCCTTAGCAAGTTCGGTTTTTCCGACGCCAGTTGGTCCAAGGAAGATAAATGAACCTATTGGTCTTCTTGGGTCTTTCAATCCCGCCCTTGCTCTTCTTATAGCTCGCGTTAATTTTTCAATTGCTTCGTCTTGTCCTACAACTTGTTTCTTAAGTTCTTGTTCCATATTCATTAATTTTTCCGACTCCGACTGACTTATCTTATTTACCGGTATTCCAGTCATCATTGCGACAACCTCAGCTATATCTTCTTCTGTAACCTCAAAAACCATGCTTTGGGCTTTTATTTCCCATTCACGTTTTGCTATTTCAAGGTCGCTAAGAAGTTTTTTCTCAAGATCTCTCAGCCTTGCAGCTTGTTCAAAGTCTTGATTTTTAACAACTTGATTTTTTAGTTGTCTAATTCTTTCAATCTCTTCTTCCAACTCAACAATTTCCTTCGGGACGACGATATGTGACAGGTGAACTCTTGCACCTGCTTCATCCATCACATCAATTGCTTTATCAGGCAGGTAACGATCAGTTATGTATCTATCGCTTAATCTAACGCACGCTTCAATTGCTTTATCTGTATATCTTACATTGTGATGTTCTTCGTATTTGTCTTTTATATTCATCAAGATGTAAATTGTTTCTTCAACGCTTGGTGGGTCAATCATAACTTTTTGAAATCTTCTCTCAAGCGCTCCATCTTTTTCAATATATTGGCGATATTCGTCAAGTGTTGTGGCGCCTATACATTGAAGTTCACCTCTTGCGAGGGCTGGTTTAAACATATTTGAAGCATCAAGGGAGCCTGAAGCTCCACCTGCACCCACTATTGTATGTAATTCATCTATAAACAAAATCACATCCCTTGCTTTTTCAAGTTCATTTAAAATCGCTTTTACTCTTTCCTCAAATTGACCACGGTATTTTGTCCCTGCAACAAGAGCTGCAAGATCAAGTTGGACAATCCTCTTATTATGTAAAACTCTTGAGACTTTTTTCTGCACAATTCTTAGGGCAAGCCCTTCAACGATTGCCGTTTTTCCAACGCCTGGTTCTCCTATTAGGACGGGATTATTTTTCTTTCTCCTGCTTAAGATCTGTGCAACTCTGTCAATTTCTTTATCTCTGCCAATTACAGGATCAAGTTTTCCTTCAATGGCAAGTTTAGTCAAATCTCTGCTGAAATTGTCAAGGACGGGTGTTTTTGTTCTTTCTTGAGATTTTGTCGATTCAAATGGTTTTGTTCTTTCAGTGAAACCTGATTTCCCGCTCAATATATTGTCAAGTTCATTGCGTACTGCTTCATATGTTACTCCAAACTGTCTTAAAATTTGGGATGCAAGGTTATCTTCATCCCTTAAAATAGAGAGAAGAAGATGCTCGGTGCCGATCACATCGGATTTGTAAAGCTTAGCTTCAAGATAAGTGATTTTCAAAACTTTCTCTGCTTGCTTTGTCAATGGCAAACTTCCCATAACCATCGTTCCACCAGTTGTCCTGACAGTGTCTTCAATTGCTTTTTTGAGCTTGTAAAGATCACAACCAAGATTACGCAGGATTTTGACTGCAAGACCTTCTCCTTCCCTGATTATCCCCAGCAAGAGATGCTCTGTTCCAATATAATCATGACCCAATCGCAACGCTTCTTCGCGACTTAATCTTATGACTTCTTGAACCCGATTAGAGAAATTTCCTTCCATGGTGAATTTATTTTATTTTGTTTGTGTTCATTTTCTTTAACATTTGAGATGTTATGCCAGTTTCATAAGAACAACTTCCCTTAAGTAAATATAGTTATTTTAAAATCATTTGTCAAATTAAATAAGGCAAAATTGGGGGCGCTAAAGGTACTAATAGTGCAACACAAATTGGGAACGGGTTCAGGTTGATTTTGATGAAATTTTTTATTATAAATTTTTGGAATCAAAAATTTAATGTTGTATTCTGTTATGAAAGATATTCTTGAAAAGACTTTTGAGCTTAGCAAGAGGAACACGAACATTAAAATTGAGTTCATCGCTGGTATTACAACTTTTATGACGATGTCGTATATAATTTTTGTTCAACCTGTTGTTTTATCACACGCTGGGATTGATTTCGGCGCTGGGCTTATTGCAACATGCATTGGGTCTGCAATTGGATCAATAATAATGGCTTTGCTTGCAAATTATCCAATTGCGCTTGCTCCGGGGATGGGGGAAAATTTCTTTTTTGCTTATACCGTTGTTGGAAGCATGAAACTTTCTTGGCAATCTGCACTTGCCATTGTTTTTCTCTCCGGGGTTCTTTTTAGTGCTCTTTCGCTTGTTAAGTTGAGGGAGGCTGTGATTGATGCTATGCCCGGGTGTTTAAAAAATTCAATAGCAACAGGAATTGGTTTATTTATAACTTTGATAGGTTTCCTTCAGGGTGGAATAATAAAAATTAACTCCGGAACACATTTGCCTCAACTTGGGGAAATACACAGGATTGAAGTTTTAATTTCAATTATTGGGTTAATTTTTACATCAATTCTCCTTGCTCGTGGAGTTAAGGGCTCAATTTTAATTGGGATAATCTTTTCAACTATTCTTTCAGTTATTTTAGGTGTGGTTAAGTTTGAAGGTAAAATTTTTTCGCTTCCGGAGGTTAAAGAGTCGGCATTTTTAAAACTTGATTTTTCAAATTTTTTTGACATTACATTTATTGTTGCGGTTCTTGTTTTTCTTTATATGGTTTTGTTTGATACTGTTGGGACATTGATTGGAGTTGGGCAAGCAGCCGGGCTTGTTGGGAAAGACGGGAAGCTTCCACGAGCTGAGAAGGCTTTGCTATCAGATGCACTTGGAACGACATTTGGAGCTTTGCTTGGGACATCAACTGTAACTGCCTATATTGAAAGCGCATCCGGTGTTGCTGTGGGTGGAAGAACTGGTTTAACTTCAATTTTTGTCGCCTTTTTCTTTCTAATATCGCTTTTCTTCTATCCGATTGTTAAGTTAATTGGTGGTGGGGTTGAGCTCGCACCTGGTTATGTTCTTTATCCGATAACTGCTCCTGCTTTGATAATCGTTGGAAGTATGATGGTTAGACCAGTTGTCCAAATAAATTGGGAAGATTTCACGGAGTCAATTCCTGCTTTTATAACTATGCTTGCAATCCCCTTAACATTTAGCATTGCTGATGGCATAGCGATTGGTTTTACATCTTACACGCTTGTGAAGTTATTTAGTGGGAGGTTCAAGGAGATAAATTGGATAATAATTGTTTTGACATTTGTTTTTCTTGCAAGGTATATTTTCCTTGCATTAAAATAAATTTCTTCAAAAGCCATGGCATATCAAATTGAGGTAAAACAGATAAAACCATTCCCAGTTGCAGAGTTTGAGGTCACTGTTTCGGGGAAAACTCAAACGACGCACATCGTCTCGCTTGAAGAAAGTTATTTCAAAAAGTTAACGGAGGGAAGGATAACTGCAGAAAAACTTGTTTATTTATCATTTGAGTTTTTGCTTGATCGTGAACCAAACACATCAATCCTGAAACGCTTTAATCTTCGCGAGATAAACCATTACTTCCCAGAGTATGAAAATGAGATAGTAACGATGTTTTGAACTCAAATTTTGAAATCTTGGTTAATTTTTTTATCTTAAATCAAAATTTTAGAAGCAAATTTATTTGGAGGAAAAGTTATGATTCTTTTATTTCAGGCTCAACCGGATGCTACGAGTAGTTTGATCAGCACGATAATAATGTTTTTAGCTATCTTTTTGATCTTTTATTTCTTGATAATAAGACCGCAGCAAAAAAGGGCTAAAGAGCATCAGAAGTTAATCTCTTCCCTTAAAAAGGGCGATAAGGTTATAACCTCAAGTGGGATTCATGGTAAAGTTGTCGGGCTTGATGATAAAACTGTTTTAATTGAAGTTGATGATGGGGTTAAAATTAAATTTGAGAAAGCTGCTATCGCTGTTGTGACGCGTGAAGGTCAGGGCTGATTTTGTTAATTAAAATATCTTGTTGCTTTAAAGGGACAGAGTTAATCTGTCCCAAATTTTTTTAAATATAAGTTTTTTCGGAGGTGAGTTATGATGCCAGTTGAGAAATTTAATACGATAGATGAGGCGATAGAGGATATTCGTAATGGCAAGATTGTTATAGTTGTTGATGATGAGGATAGGGAGAATGAAGGTGATTTTATAGTTGCAGCTGAGAAGGTGACGCCAGAAATTGTTAATTTTATGGCAAAATATGGAAGGGGGTTAATTTGTGTTGCTATCACGGAGCAGAGGGCACAAGAGCTTGAATTTGAGCCCATGGTTGAATTTAATACATCAAGGCATGGCACGGCTTTTCTTGTAAGCGTTGATTATAAGAAAGGGACAACGACGGGTATCTCCGCCTTTGACAGAGCGAAGACAATTCAGGCAATTGTTGATCCAAATTCAAAGCCTGGAGATTTTGCAAAGCCAGGGCATATTTTCCCACTTCAGGCGGTTGAAGGTGGTGTTTTAAGAAGAGCAGGACATACGGAAGCAGCGGTTGACCTTGCACGACTTGCTGGGCTTTATCCAGCAGGTGTGCTTTGCGAGATTATGAATGATGATGGAACAATGGCTCGTGTTCCCGAACTCTTTAAAATTGCGAAAAAGTTTGGGCTTAAAATCATCACAATAAAAGATTTAATAAGTTATCGGCTTAAAAGAGAAAAACTAATCAGAAAGATAACAACAACGAAATTACCAACGAAATATGGTTTCTTTGAGCTTCATCTATATGAAAGTTTAACAGATGGAAAAGTTCATGTTGCTCTTGTCAAAGGTAAAGTTGATGATGGCGAGCCTGTGCTTGTCCGTGTTCATTCGGAGTGTTTAACTGGTGATGTTTTTGGCTCTTTTAGGTGTGATTGTGGGGATCAGCTCCATTCGGCTATGAAAATGATTGAGCGTGAGGGTAGAGGAGTTTTGCTTTACATGAGACAAGAGGGCAGAGGAATTGGACTTGTAAATAAAATTAAAGCATACAGATTGCAGGATGAAGGAAAAGACACAGTTGAGGCAAACGAAGTGCTTGGATTTAAACCTGATTTAAGAGATTATGGAATAGGTGCACAGATTCTTGTTGATCTCGGGATAAAAAAGATGCGACTTTTGACAAATAATCCCAAAAAGATCATCGGTCTTGCTGGCTATGGTCTTGAAGTTGTTGAAAGAGTTCCAATTGAGATTCAGCCAAACGATATCAATATTCATTATTTGCGAACTAAAAGGGATAAACTTGGGCATTTAATTTTGATGAATGAGAAGAAAGAAAATGAAGGGACATGAGTTTCATCTTGCCCGAAATACTTGAAAGTTGGCAGATAAAAAAAGTTCTTGAAAAAGCGCTTTCAAGAGGCGGGGAGTTCGCTGAAATTTATTTTGAATATAAAACTGAAACAATGATAAATTTATCCGAGAACAAAATAAAAAGTTTAAATTCCGGGGTTTCATCGGGGCTTGGAATAAGGGTTATTTCTGGCACAAGGACTGGATATGCTTATACTGATGATTTTAGCTTTGAGAAAATTTTAAATGTCGCCGAGGTCGCTTCATATATTGCCGATAGCAGTTCAAAAATCTTAAGTGTTAACCTTGAAGAAAAAAGGAAAGCAAAACAAAATTATTTAATTGAAAAGCCAATTTATCTTCTTGATCTGGATAAAAAAATTGAATGGCTTTGGCGTGCGAATGATTCCGCAAGAAGTTATGATGGTCGGATAAAACAGGTTGATATAAATTATCAGGAAACATTTCGGTATTTCTGGGTTGCAAATTCAGAAGGAACATTCGTTGAAAGTGATGACTCTTTGTTTAGAATTTTTATAACATCTATCGCTATTGATGATGGACTGCGAGAGATGGGAGTTAGTTATTTGGGTGGGAGATATGGATATGATTATTTGGTGGGATACTCACCTGAAAAAGCTGGTGTTGAGTCGGCAAGTCAAGCGGTTTCAAAGTTAAGTGCTAAACCAGCCCCAGCTGGAAATTTTCCAGTTGTGATTAAATCTGGTTGGGGTGGTGTTTTGGTTCATGAGGCAGTTGGGCATGGACTTGAAGGTGATTTTAATAGAAAAGGGATTTCGGTGTATTCAGGAAAGATTGGGCAAAAAGTTTGTTCTGAACTTGTTACAATCATTGATGATGGCACAGTTCCAAATTCAAGAGGCTCGCTTGCAATTGATGATGAAGGAACACCGATGCAAAAAACTATTTTAATTGAAAATGGGATTTTGAGAGGTTATATGCTTGATAAATTGAACGCTAAACTCATGAACCTTGAATCAACAGGGAATGGTCGCAGGGAATCATATAAACATTATCCGCTTCCCAGAATGAGAAATACTTATATTGATGCTGGTAAAGATAATCCTGATGATTTAATAAAAAGTGTAAAGTTTGGGATTTATGCCAAGTCACTTGGCGGTGGGCAGGTTGATATTGTGAGTGGAAATTTTGTTTTTGAAGTAAATGAAGGATATTTGATTGAAAATGGTGAAATAACATATCAAATCCGCGGAGCGAATTTAATTGGGAATGGTCCAGAGATTATGAAAAAAGTCATCGGGGTGGGGAATGATCTTGAAATAGAGAAGCGAACTGGAAGTTGTGGAAAGGACGGTCAATATATCCCAGTTGGGGTTGGGCAACCAACAATACTCGTGAGTGAAATTACAATTGGTGGGACGCAGATCTGATGAAGGCGGGTTTAAAAAATTTTATTTTGTTCTTTTTTATTATCTATGGATGTAATTTTGTCGTTAACATCAAAGATGAAACGATAAAGGAGAGAGTTCAAATTTATAAAAGAGGTTTTAACTTTGTGTCATGGAGAAGAACTGAATATGGCACAACTTATGCGAGAAGTTCTTTTGATACAATGTCCACTTGTGGAGCAAATTGGGTTTCAATTGTTGTTACGCTCTATCAAAAAAATCCAGAAGATACGCTCATAATTGAAGATCCAAATAAAACGCCAAGCCTTTATTCAGTATCGCAAATTATTCAATATGCGCATGAAAAAAATTTCGGAGTTATGTTGAAAATTCATCTTGATACATATGATGGAGTATCAAGGACGAAGATAAAACCATTTGATGTTTCTGCATGGTTTAGGAATTATTCAAAATATGTTTTAAACTATGCGAGGCTGTGTGAAATGCTGGGTGTTGAAATGTTTTGCATTGGAACTGAACTTTCTTCGTTAAGCCAAGAGTTAAAGTTGTGGTCGGAGTTGATTGATAGTGTTAGGGAAATCTACAATGGTAAAATCATTTACGCATCAAATTTTGATGAATATAGAGATGTTTCATTTTGGGATAAAATTGATTATGTTGGCATAGATTTTTTTGCTCCTGTGTCAAATAAACCTGATCCTGTTTATGATGAAATTGTTCTTGGATGGCAACCGTATTTGAATGATTTGAAAGGTTGGTTTACTGAAAATCACGGAAGTAAAAAGTTAATTTTTACGGAAATTGGGTATCCATCAACGGATGGAGCAAGTATGAGACCGTGGAAGGAGGGCGAGGTTATTGATTTTGAGGAGCAGAATTTGTGTTATAAAGTTGCACTTGATATTATTTCACATATTGATTTTGTTGATGGTATATTTTTTTGGAATTGGGATGCCAATTTGAAATCCGACTCATTGAAAACTGGTTTTTCTCCTTATGGGAAACCAGCATTTGAAACTATTAAGAAACATTGGTTGAGGCAACAAGTTTTGAGTAAAAACAAAATTTAGTGATTTAGAGATGGCGGATAAGAGGGAAGTAATTTACTTATCAAGGGAGAAATACGAGGAACTCCGCAGGGAATTAGCGGAGCTTAAAACGAAGGGAAGGGCTGAAATAGCTATGAAAATAGCAGAGGCAAGAGCTCATGGTGATATCTCTGAAAATTCGGAATATGAAACGGCGAAGCAAGAGCAAGAAATTCTTGAATTGAAAATTCAAAAACTGGAGGAGACACTTTCAAGGGCGAAGGTGATAGATACAAAGAATTTGCCAGCAGATAAGGTTTATTTGTATTCAAAGGTTAAGGTTTTAAATCTCAATACAAATCAAATAATTGAATACACAATCGTTTCATCGCAAGAGGCGAATTCAGCTGAGAAAAAGGTTTCGGTTCAATCCCCGATTGGGAAAGGTTTGTTGGGGAAGCGGGTTGGAGATGTTGTTGAGGTTAAAGTCCCTGCTGGAATTGTGAGGTATAAAATACTTGAGATAAATCGGCTGTAGGCTTGTTGTTTTGGTGGAATAAAGATTTTTTAAAGTTGGGCATTAAGTTCAATAAAACTCTTGACAAATGTTTTTGAATTTATTATATTAGCAATGAGAAGCATAATCATCCCCGTTTCCTTTCCCGCCGAGATCGCTGGCGTGTGTCCCCGAGCGCCAGCGGTCTTTTTTATTTTTAAGGCGACTTTTCAAATATGTCCTTTTTAAAGGATTAGTTGAAATGTAAGGGGAATTTTGGTATTTTTAAATTGCGTAAAAATTTATTCGGAACGACAAATGACCGAAGGATTTGAGATTTGGGATGCGCATGTTCACTTTTTCTCCTTCAATTTTTTTAAAACCCTGATAAGGATGAAGGGAAAGGAAACACCGCTGAATGAGGAGTTTACTTTTCTTAGAGAAAGATATGGCATAGAAACTCCACCTGTTAGCCCTGTGCAGCTTGCAAGGCGATGGATTGATGAAATGGAGAAATATGGTATTTCAAAACTTGTTCTTTTTGCGAGCATCCCAGAGGACACAGTTTCGGTGTCAACTGCAATAGCTGCATTTCCAGATAAATTCGTTGGTTTTTTCACCTTAAACCCGTTTGCTGAAAATGTGGATTCAGAGGTAAAGCACGCAGTTGAGAATATGGGGATGAGAGGGATGATTTTATTTCCTGCTCTTTACCATATCCATGTTTACGATGAATTGCTTGAAAGAATTTATCTAATTGCGGAGGAGTATCATCTTGTTGTTTTTACGCATTTTGGGATTTTAAAAATTCCAGTTCGTGAGGCTATAGGTGTTAGAGATCAAATAGATGGAACTTATAGTAATCCAACTGATCTTCATAGAATCGCAGTTAGACATCCAGATGTTAACTTCATAATACCGCATTTTGGGGCTGGATATTTTCAAGAGGTTTTAATGCTTGGGTTGCAGTGTAGAAATGTTTATGTTGATACATCAAGCTCAAACTCCTGGATAAGGGTTTTACCGTATCAAATTGATCTTAAAACTGTCTTCGCAAAAACATTGGAAATTTTCGGCGTTGATAGAATTATTTTCGGGACAGATAGCGGAATTTTCCCACGGGGATATAGGGTTGATATATTAAATCAACAGCTGGAGATATTTGATAAACTTGGCTTATCGTCAGATGAAATTCAGAAAATTTTATCGGGGAATATAAAGCGTTTACTCGGTTTTATTTAGAAGTAGAATTGAGCTGGAACTAAATTTTTAAGATCGCTCGTTATTTAAATATGAAAAATAAATCGCCTGTTTGAATTGCGAAGGAAAAGGTTTTACATATTGTTAACTTTTCTGATTTATTTGGCTGGGATTGTATATTCTAACTTTAACTTTCATCTGCATTTAAACTTTGGTTTTAAGCAAATAAGTAAACACGATTGCGCAGGGCATAAGCTTCATTCTGATTTAAAATTTGATTTTGTTTGTTTCTTTTCTAACTTAAACTCAAATCACATCTTCACCAAGGGATATAAGTTATCCTTATTCACTTCGTCCTTGAATGTGTTCATTTTTGAAGATTTGATCCCGTTTAAATTTTTACCGCATCTTTTCATTTCAAAGCGTGCCCCGCCAGTTTTATTATAAGCCTTTAGTTCTCTCTTTTCCTTCAAGTTGAACTGTAAATTTTTAAAAACTAAAGTTTCATGAGGTGCTATGCGTATAATTGCAATTTTTGTCCTTATTTTGGGATTTTATACAAGTTTAATTTCACAAGGGACAATAAAAGGAAAAGTTATAGATAAGGCAAATCATGAACCATTGCCCTCAGCGGATGTTCATTTAATTGAACTTAAAAAGGGAACAATAGCTAAATTTGATGGAAGTTTTATTATTGACAAAGTGCCAAGTGGTGAATACACAATTGAAGTAAGTTACATTGGTTATAAGAAATTTAGAAAAAGAATAAATGTGAGTGATGGGGAAACAGTTGAAGTGAGCATTGAACTTGAACAAACAGTCATTTCACTTCCTGGAGTTGTTGTGACAGGGTCAATGTATGAAAGAAGTGCTTTTGAGATATATCAGCCGGTTGCTGTTCTTGATGAGGATAAACTTGGGTTAAGATTAGGGGATAACATTGCGAAGACGCTTTCTTATGAGCCGGGGGTAAATCTTGAATACAATGGATCATTCGTTGGGCGACCTGTGATTCGCGGTTTAACAGGGACGAGAATTCTTATCCTTGATAACGGGGTGAGAATTGGGGATGCCTCAGATTTATCTGCTGACCATGCTATTTCGTTTGATCCCGTTTCGTTGGAAAGAGTTGAGATAGTTCGTGGTCCAGCAAGTTTGTTTTATGGCGTTAATTCTGTTGGTGGCTTGATAAATATAATTACCGAGGATATACCAAAAACTGTGCACGATAAATTGAGAGGTTCATTTAGGTTCAATGGCGCAACTGTTAATTCATCTTTAGCGGGATCTGGTGCAATTGATTATGGAATTAAAAATTTCGGCGTAAGAGGTGAATTTGGGTATAGAAAAAGTGGAGATACGAAAACGCCGATCAAAACTCTCAAAAACACTGATACTGAAAATCTAACCTCTGCATTTGGGCTTGCTTATCATATTAAAAATGCAAGTGTAGGTTTATCATTTAGAAATTTTCAAGGAAATTATGGAATACCAACGGAGGAAGATGAAGAGCCAAGATTTAAGATTAATAGAAATAGGTTTGCGTTTAAATCGGATATTAAGTTTGAAAGTCCAATGATTCAAGGAGTTGAATTGATGCTAAGTCAAACTGATTACGATCATAAAGAGATAGAAGATGGTGAGGTTGCGACGCATATAAAAATAAAAAACAGCGGAGCTGATTTAAAGTTAAAGCATGGGAAGGTAGGTAATCTCTCGGGTATGTTTGGGTTTAGCTTTTTATATCAAAATTACAACACAGTTGGGGAAGAGAAGTTTTTCGCCGATGCTGGGCTTTATCTTGCGTCTTTGATTTTTTACGAAGAGATTGAAATTAAAAGATTGAATTTGCAAGCAGGTATAAGATATGATTTGGCATCTGTTAAGTCAAAAGAATTTGAAAGTTTGCCAGCGCAGAAAAAGAATTTTAATGTTTTGTCAAGTTCAGTTGGTCTGATTTATAAGGTGACTGACCCAGCAGTTATATCTTTCAATTTTTCTCGTGGTTTCAGAGTCCCCGCTCTTCAAGAGCTTTTTGCCTATGGACCACATCTTGGGACGATGAGCTTTGAAGTTGGGAACCCGAATTTAAGAGTGGAGGTATCAAACGAATTTGATCTTTCATTTAAATTGCTTACATCCAAGACGAATGCGGAAATCTCAGGTTTTGTAAATTACATTGATAATTATATTTATGCAACCCCAACTGGGGAGATTGATTCTGTATCAAGTCTTCCAATTTATGAATACACTTCAGCGAATGCTATCTTGCGTGGATTTGAGATAAAGATTGAGCGTGAATTATTTAAAAATTTAAACACCTCTCTACTTTTTGATTATGTTGAGGGAAGGAAAAGAGAGACAAACGAGTATTTACCTATGATTCCACCGCTTCGGATGATAGCGGGGATTGAGTATAGAACAAGCAGATATAACTTTGGGATTGAGGTTAAAGCAGTTTCATCGCAAAATAAAGTTGCACCTGAAGAAACCAAGACATCTGGTTATATGATTGTTAATTTGCATCTTGGATTTAGGTTGCCTTTCTCTGGGCTTGCTCATGAGATAAATTTGAATGTTGAGAATTTAATGAACAAGACATACTATGACCATCTCTCAAGGATAAAGAATTTTGCACCGATGCCTGGAAGAAATATCAGTTTGGTTTATCATGTATTGTTTTGATTTAGATTGAAGTAAAATATGTTTTTCATAAGCCCGCCCAATTTGGGCGGGCTAATAATTTTTCCATCACCATCCTTGAAAGGCGAAACATAAAGAAGCCAGCTTTGTGTAACCTTCCAATTATGCCTTCCGTATTCAGATATTGGAATTTTTAAAATCAAAATCTTATACAATATATGCGTGGATTGTTACTTATACTTTTGACCTTTGCGTCTATGCAATTGGTAAACTCTCAAACAGAATACAGGATCAAAGCACTTAAAATTGATGGTGTAATTAACATTGATGGGAAACTTGAGGAGGAATTTTGGAAGCATGCGGAAAAGGTTGAGTTAAAATACGAAGTTCAAATAACTGATAACGAGCCTGCAAGTCAAAAGACAACTGCAATGGTTCTTTATGATGGGTTAAATCTTTATTTTGGATTTGTTTGCTATGATACAAATCCAAATGAGATAAGGGCACACATAACCGACAGGGATAAAATTTGGGAAGATGATTTCATTATTTTGATAATTGACACATACGGGGACAATCAAAACGCATATGAATTGGCGATTAATCCTTATGGAATTCAGGGTGATGGGATGAGAACGGGAAATTCGGAGGATATAATGTTTGATTTTGTTTGGCATTCTGCGGGATTGATAAGCGATTCTGGATGGACAGTTGAGATAGCAATTCCATTTAAAAGTTTGAGGTTTCCGAAGAGAGAAAATCAAGAATGGAATATACTTATTGGGAGAAATTATCCACGCAAAAGCAGATTTGTTTTCTCTTGGACACCAATTGATAAAAATAACCCTTGTCTTTTATGCCAATCGGGAAAATTAACGGGTTTAGATGATATTGGTTCAGTTAAATTTGTTGAAGTTTTACCTTATGTTATGAGTTATCAATCTGGCTCTATTAGAAGTTACACTGATCCATCGCTTGGGATGAAAAATGAACCAATTAGGGTTAGAGGTGGTGCCGGGGTTAAGTTTTCACCAAATCCTGAACTTACAATTGAAGGTGTTTTAAATCCAGATTTCAGTCAGGTTGAGACGGATGCATATCAAATAAGTGTTAACACCACATTTGCACTTTATTATCCTGAAAAGAGACCTTTCTTTTTTGAGGGAAGCGAGGTTTTTAAAACACCTGTAAATGTATTCTATTCAAGAATGGTAAATGATCCTCTTTTTGCGTTTAAACTTAAACAGAAGTCAAATAATTTAACCGTTGCTTATTTGTCTTCGCTTGATGAGAAAACCCCTTTCATTATCCCTGGCGAAGAGGGAAGTTCAACAGTTCAAACGGGGTTAAGATCGTTGGTAAATCTTGGCAGGGTAAGATACGATTTCGGTGAGCAATCTTATGCTGGCTTGCTTTTTACTGCGAGGAATCTTTCAAACTCTTATAATTATGTCGGTGGGCTTGATTGGAATTACTTTTTCTGGAAAAGTTATTATTTTAGAGGTCAAATTCTTTACAGTGTGACGAAGGAAATAAATGATCCACTTCTTTTTTCAAGTCAGAGAAAGTTCGGGGAAACAAGTTATGATGCAACTTTTAACGGCGAAAGATATTCTGGTGTTGGTATGCTCTTTAGATTTTTGAGGGATACAAAGCATCATGGATTTGTGATTTCTTACCGTGATTTTTCTCCGACATTTCAACCTCATCTTGGATTTGTCACAGCAAATAACCGAAGACAGATAAACATAGAAAATCGCTTTACATTTTATCCAAAGAATTCAATCGTTGATATCGCATTCGTGCTTGTTGAAGGAGGACTTGTGTTCAACTATAGTGGTACAAGAAAGGAAAGATGGGTGGTAGTTGGAGCCGGTTTGCAGTTAAAAACCCAAACCGATGTTTTCGTTGGTTTTCTCCCGGTAAATGATGAAATCTTCGGGGGTCGTAAATTTGAGAAAATACACAGGATCTTCGCCAATGTGTATTCTGTGCCGTTTAAATTTTTAACGCTTCAATTTAATGGTGAATATGGTCGTAAGATTTATCGCACAAGTGAGCCAAGACTTGGGCTCTCAAAAGATTTTAATGTTTATTTTAAATTGAAGCCAACCGAAAAAATTGAGTTATCAATCTGGTATACAAAAGCGAGATTGGAGGACGAAAAAACGAAAGAACTATTTTATGATGGTTATGTTGCTGGTCTTGTTGGGATTTATCAATTCAACCCAAATTTATTTTTGAGGTTGATAACACAATATGATTCTTTTAGCGGCTCTGTTCAATTTTTCCCATTGTTAAGTTTCAAACTTAATCCGTTCACAATTTTTTATGTTGGTTCAACTATCAATTTGCTTGATTTTGGAGAACCGTACGGGGTAAGGCAAACAAACAGGGAATTTTTCTTGAAAGTCCAGTATTTACTAAGGGATTAATCATCTTGAGCTTACTTCAACGCCGTTTTCAGGTGAGGTGACATAAATTTTTAACTTTTTTCCGAAATATTTTAGGAATTCTTCAGATATAATTCTTATCGCCTCACCTGTTTTTTCTTTTATAGTTATTGCTACTGCTGTTGAACCAGTTCCCAAAAGTTTTGCTCCTATGATTCCGTCAACTGTTGCAGATATGTCAACTATTGCATCAATTTCGGATGTGCTAACTTCATAGTCATTTCTTAAACTCAAATGTGAATCAAACATTAATTTCCCAAGAAGCGAGAGGTTATGTCGCCTTAGGGCGATAACAAAATTTAAGGTGCGTTCATTTTCTCCAACGATGTATTTTATTCTTCCCATTGAACTTTTTTCAATGAAATTAGAATATCGTTTCAATTCATCTAATGTGAGAGATCGCAAGGAGTTAATTTGTGGATTTACACTTGATATGATATCAAAAGCGAGCTTACATTCTTCTTCCCTTTTCAAGAATTTATAGATAGCATTTTCGTTTCTTTCGCCTGTGTCAATTATTAAAATTTTTAAACTTACTGGCACAGGTGCATATTCATATTTAAAGTTTTGGCAGTCAATCAAGATTCCAGAGTTATTTATCGCCATTGCTGATGCCATATAATCGTATATGTTTTCGTAAGATAAAGTTAAAAATTTGCCAACTTTTTCGCATAGGTGAAGAAGATTGATATCGTCAATATCAATGTTTTGAAGATGGCGGATTGCAAATGAAAAAGCCACGACAATCGCTGATATCTCTCCAAGATCTAAGTTGGGCGGGATATCACTTGCTATGCATATGTTGAGTCCAGAGATGTCATAACCGTTATCAAGGAAGGATTTCAAAGTTGCTTTTATTGGGGTTATCCATTCGTTCTCTTCAATTTTGTCAAGTGATCTCTTCGTGAAAATTTCAATCGCAAATTTATTATTTGAATAGACTACAAATTTTTCGTCTGCTCTTGATGATAAACTTACATAGGTTCGGCGGTTCAAGGCTATTGAGAAAATAAATCCATGTCCATAATGGGTATGTTCTCCCATAAGTTTTATTCTTCCCGGTGCTGAGCTTACGACCTCGGGTTTTTCATAAAAGATTGAATTATGAAGAGAATCAATCATTTTGAATTGTGTTAAATTCTTTATGTTTTATCTTTTGAAGTTCTGACCACATCAGATTTATAAGTTCTTTTAATCCTTCGCCAGTTATAGCTGAGATTTTGACGATTGGAATGTTGTCTTCAAATTTTACTTTATCAAGTTTCTTTCTCAATTTTTCATCTGCGAGATCTATTTTGGTTATTGCGATAATTCTTGGTTTTTCAAGCAAAATTTGAGAGAAAAGTCGCATCTCGTTTAGGAGCGTTTCATAGTCTTTTTTTGGGTTATGGCTTGTGCACTCAATCATAATTACAAGAAGTTTTGTCCTTTCAATATGTTTTAGAAATTGTATTCCAAGCCCTTTGCCAAGGTGCGCTCCTTCTATAAGCCCTGGCATATCGGCAACGACAAAGCTTTTAAATTCATCATATCTAACAATTCCGAGGTTTGGTTGAAGTGTTGTGAATGGATAATCGGCGATTTTTGGTTTTGCAGCTGAAATTTTTGAAATAAGCGTTGATTTTCCAACATTTGGGAAACCGACCAATCCAACATCAGCGATGAGTTTAAGTTCAAGTTCAATTTCTCTTTCTTCCCCTTTTTCACCTTTTTCTGCAAATCTTGGTGCTCTGTTGGTTGGTGTTGCAAATCTTGCGTTTCCTCTTCCTCCTTTCCCTCCATGTGCGACTATGACTTCGTCCCCGTCGTTTACAAGGTCAGCGAGAATTTCACCTGTTTGGGCATCTTTTACAACTGTTCCGCATGGCACAAGCAAAATTATGTCCTCCCCATCTTTACCATGTTGATTTTTACCACGACCATGACCTCCGTTTTGGGCTTTGTAGAATGTTTTATATTTGTAATCAAGCAATGTAGAGAGATTTTTGTTTGCGCGAATTATCACATCTCCACCTTTCCCACCATCTCCGCCATCTGGACCACCCTTAGGGACATATTTTTCTCTCCTGAAGCTAACACAGCCGTTTCCACCGTCCCCCGCTTTAACATGTATTTTTGCGTAATCTATCAAAAGCATCTTATCTCATCCCCGGGAAATATCTTCTGTAGACAAAATCTGTAAATTCAATAGCTTCGTCTGAATACGGGTCAATTTCATATTCAATAAAAATTGAATCAATAAATGCTGAAGCTTCCTTCCAACTATTGATTGAGTTTAATTTGTCTATCGCTTCAAAAAATTTTTCTTCGTTCCGTTTGAAGATTTTCTTTATGAATTTCTCTTTGCTTTTTTCGTCAATCAATGTGTTAAGGTCGGGTAATTTCGCTTCCAGCTTGGGCGCTGATTCTAGCTCAACAGGTTCAATTTCCCCTTTCTCTTCAAGTTTAGCTTCAACAAGTTCAGTTTTTCCTTCTGTAGTTGATGTTTCTGTAAGTGTGGTGAATTCTTGCTCAACGGTTGATGGTTTTAAAACTCTTTTCAAGATGATCTCAAGATCTGACATCGTAAATTTTGCCCTTCCGTGAAGATCTCTTTCAAGTTCAATCTCTTTAACAATGTTTTCAATTCCTTTATCGTTGTAGTAGATTATCAAGGCTTCTGCTGGAACGGAGTTTAGATCGTTTGCAAATTTGAAGAAATTAAAAACTGGCTCCACTATTGAGAGCAAATCTTTTATTGAAACATTTTTCAATACCTCTTCATCAATTTTGCGGAGCATTCGTTTGAATAAGTCAATCTTTATCTCGTTTGATGTATGTTTTTCCAGAATTTTTGTTATTAACCTTTTGTAGTATGTATATTCGTTCAGATTTGAAAGTGAGTCAATTATTTGTTCTGTTGTTTTCATATCCTCATTTTTGAAAATTATCTTCACAAGCGTCCATTCCGGTCTTAATACAAAATTAAGTGCAAATCTTGATGCTTTATCAGCGGCGTTTTCAAATTCCGAATAGGTAAGTAGGAGAGCATTTTTAAGCGTGCCGACTAATTTTTTTCGTGCTGAGATGAAGTCGGGATTATCTTGGTCAAATCTCTTTGAATAAAGCGAGTTTAAAACCTCCTCACTCAAGATTCTCTCAGCATAGATGTTAAAATAATCTTTCACGGATTGTGGTATATCCCAGCTCATTATCTCTATGAATGAGATTTTTTCCTTTCCAGATGCACGGGACAAGATTTTCTGTTTTATGTTTTCAACTTCTCTCTCAAACATTTTTTAATCCAAATTTTATTGTAAAATTGAGTTAAAATCGTCAAAAGATCACTGTTTTAAAATTGACCTTACTCTTTCAATTTCTTTCTGAGCTCCTGCCTTGAAAATTGGATCAATCCCAGCTCGGTCAATAATTTGCTGATACATGTTAATTGCTTGTTCATATTTTTTCATCTTTTCATATGATTGCCCAGCCATATAAAATGCGTTTGCAGTCCAATCAATCTTTGTTTTCTTCGTAACAAGGTATGGGACTTTTAAAAATTCAAGTATTGCTTGTTCATATTCTCCCTTGTAATAGAGGACTTCACCAATGTAGTAGTGAAGTTCGGCTTCAAGGTCTTTATCTGCTTCTTCAAGTAATTTTTGAAAATAAGTTAGTGCGAGGTCATAATTACCAAGCATTTCATACATTACTCCAATCTTTATTCTTTTATCGGTTATATCTTCGGCGTTTGGAAATTTTTCAATGTATTTTCTTGCGAGTTCTATAACGAGTTCGTAATATCCGAGCTCTTCATAACATGCGAGCAAATTATTCATGGCGGATTGCAAAATCTGTGGTTTTTCTGCGCTTTCAACGACAAATCTATAGTAAATTGTTGCGGAGTCATATTTTTCAAGTTTAAAGTAAATGTTTCCAAGCGAAAGATTAACACGCAATTTTGTTTCTCTATCCAGTGGTTTCTTGTTGAGTTCAAGCAATGTTTTTGTTGCAGATGATATGTTGCCGTTGTATTCATCAATTTTTGCAAGCCAGTAGTGTGCAAGATGTGAAAATCTTGAGTCTGGGTAATTCTTTATTACATCGTCAAAAACTTTTTTTGCATTTGTGAAATCTTTGTTTCTGAAGTAATAACCACCGAATTCAATTTGAAATTCGGCAAGATAATTTTTAATGTCAAATTTCAAGAATGTTTGTTTGAATGAATTTATTGATTTATTTGCTCTATCAATGTCGTTCATTCTGAAGTAGCAGATGATAATTTTTGATTGAATTGTAATTCTATCGGTGTCATTTTCTGCGTTTTTTAGTGCTTCTGTATATCTTTTGAGCGCTTCATCATATTTCTCTTCCTCAAAAAGCAGATCCGCAGATTCAAGCATTGTTCTCTTTCCAAGGGTGGCGTTAAATTTTCCAACTTTTTCAAAATAATAAACCGCTTTTTCGTTTATTCCCTCTGTTTTATAGATATTTCCGAGTGCATAGTAAACTTCGCCTGTATGTGGTAGCATTGCTTCAAGTTTTATCCCGGGGGCTGGCTTCGGGGTTGCAAGATAAAGTTTGTAATATCTTTTTGCGCTTGATAGATCACCAAGTTTTTGATATGCGGTCGCAATTTTAAATATAACCTCTGGCTCTCTTTCAAACTCTATGACTTTGTCAGTGGAAATATATCTTTTGTATTCATCTATTGCCTTCAAGTAATCCCCTGATTCAAAGTAGATATCCGCAATTTTAAGTTTGACATCTTTTGCGATATCTGTGTAGAATAAATTTTGTTCAATTTCACGCAAAACATTTATTGCTTCAGCGTAACTTTTCAACTCCCTGTAAATTTGTGCCTTAAGGTCAAGTGCCCTTGCATCATAAGGAGATGGGGAATATCTCTGTAAGAGAAGAGCAATATCCGAAAGCGATTTTTGTTTTTCACCAATTTTGTAATATCCATAAGCCCTTTTGAAAAGGACTCCCGAGATTTGGTTTTGATTAAGTTTGTTGAGGTTATCAGTTGCAATTTTTATAACCTCGTTCCAGTTACCGTTTGCAAAGTGAAAGTTTAAAATATCAATCACAAATATGCCGTAAAATTTAGACTCTGGATACTTGCTTTTAAAATCTTCAGCAATTTTTCTTTTGCTGTCTTGGCTCAATCCATGGGTTAAAGTTTTATACAGGTAAAAGACAGCGGTATCAGTTTTTTGGTGATCAATTTGTGGCTTAAAGTTCAAAAAACTTTGAATTACACTTATTGTGGAGTCGGATTTTATTTTGTTTTCAATGAAAAGATTGTAAGCGCAGTTTGCTTTTTTATATTTTATAAGATATTGAGTTTGGGCATCAAAGTTTCCTTCGGAAAGAGCGAGGTCGTAGTATTTAAGTGCGTTTGAGTAATCTTTTAATATCAAATTGTAAAGGTCAGCAAGTTTGAGGATTATTTCGTTTTTAGGTTTATTCGTTAAAATGTCTCCGATAAGTTCTGCTATTGATGTTGTGTGATTGGTTTGATCAGTTATTTGAAATCTTTTCAACATTTCAACTTTATCCAAAGCATCATCATATAACTCGGATGAGGTGTAGTTTTTGAGCAGGGTTTCAAATGTTGAAATTGCCTCTTCAATTTCACCAAGTTTGATATAACATAGCCCAATGTGATAGGTTGCTTCGTCGGCATATTTATCTTTCGGGAAGCGATTTAAAAGGTCGGTGTAATAAAAAATTGCTTTTTTGTAATCCTTGAGTTTTTCTTCGTAGAGAGTAGCAAGTTTAAATAGAACTTCGGGGAGAAGATCACTTGTTGGGAATAGTTCAACATATTTTTTATAAAATTCAATTGCCTTTTCATAATCACCGATGCGAACGGAATTATTTGCAAGATTAAGCAGTGCGAGTGATTTTCTGGATGTAGTTGTATCAAAATTTATGACCTTAAGATAAAACTCGTTTGCTTTTTGATAGTTTAAAATTTTATCAAAAGCGGTTGCGATATTGAAGTAAAGTTCGGGATTTGTTTCGGATTCGGATTCAGATATGGAATTAAGAAGGTCTGTATAAGATTTTATAGCGTTTTGATAATTGGCTGTGTTGAAATAATAATTTGCAAGTTGTAGAAGGATTTTTTGCTTTAGGTTTTTAACATCGTCTGATTGAGTAGCGGTTGAGAGTGTGGATTGAGCGTTCAGCATGTAATTTATCGCATTTTCATATTCACCGAATTCTGCTTGAATTTTCCCAAGTTCAAAGTATGCTGATGCTATTACCTCGGGGTTAAGCCCGCTTTGGGATATGATTTGAGTAAGTTGTTTTTCTGCCTCTTCGGTTTTACCAAGGGTTGCGTTTATCTTTGCGATGTTGAGATTTGCTTTGAATTTTAAATTTTTATCATCAACTTCGTTTGAGATTTTTCTGTATTCAATCAGTGCTCTTTCAAGGTTTCCTTCTTTAGTTAAAATTTCTGCGAATTTAAATCTTGCAATGTAAAGATACTCGCTTTCTGGGTATTCCTGTATAAGTGCGAGTAAAACTTTTTTCGTGTTTTGTAAATCGTTTGCGAGTTCAAAATATTTTGCTGATTCAATCAGTGCTTTTGATGCAAGTTGGCTTTTGGGGTAAAAAAGTTTTATTCTTTCAAAAGCTGAACCCGCTTCTTTATATTTTTTCATTTCAACAAAACATTCGGCGGATTTCCAAAGGGCTTCAATTGCTCTTGGGTGTGAAGTTTTTGAGAGGGCGAAATTCTGAAATATGATTTGGGCGTCTTCAAATTTTCGTAGTTTAAAGTAGGACATGCCAAGATAAAATTGAGCTTCGGGAGTTTGTGGGCTGTTGGGGTATGAGTCAATGAATTTTTTTAGCTGTGAAATGGCAAGGTCGTAGAAACCCTCATTGTAAAGATTTATAGCAAGTTTAAAGTCGGCGTTTTCTTTTGTGTCCTGTGAAGTTGAAAGGGAAAAGATAAGAATTAACATTGGGAGCAGAGCCCAAGCTTTGCGCATCGGAATTTGATTTTGTTTTTGGTCTCTGAAAAAATTTAACATTTATTTGAGTTTTAAGCAAAATCAATTTAGTTGCTTATTCCGTCTCCCCGAAGTTTTGTCATTTTTTTGCAAATGATTCCCCTTAAAGGGCAATTTTGCCACATTGTAAATATGGGATCGGATTTTTTTATTATTAAAAATCAATTGTTTTAGGTGGAATTTCTGGCACGGTGATTGATGAAATTTTTTAGAAAATAAATCAAATGAAAGAGTTAAGGGATGAAGAAAGTTCTTGTTGTTGACGCTGATGAATCAATGCGAAACTTGCTCGTCAAATTCCTTATCCGTGAAGGTTTTGAAGTTTCAAGTGCTGTGTCTGGGCGGGAAATGACGGAGAAAATGGCTCAAGATAAATTTGACATTGTGATAATTGATGAGAATATCTATAAGCAGAATCAATTTGATGTTAAGATGATTATGAATGAGTTGATGCCGAAAGCGAAGATAATTTATATCGCTCCGTTCTATGCGTTGAGCGAAAATCTTGAGATTGAAGATGAGAGGGTTATAAAGTGTGGGGAGAAACTTTTCAGGATATCGGAGTTGAAAAATTTAATAAGTGAGTTCAAAAGCTTGTCGACCTGAATCTGATTTATGAACTATATCCCCCTTTCAAATAAATTCAAAAGCACATATGATTAGAAAACTTTCAATATTTTCAATCTTAAGTGTGATTTTCATACTTAAGCTATCTGCGCAAACCAATGCTGATTGTTTTGCTTGTCACGAGGACAAGACATTGATTATGGAGAAAGGAGGCAGAGTGATTTCTCTTTATATTAATTCAAATGAATTTAACAAATCTCTCCATGGGTCGCTAAACTGTGTTGATTGTCATGAGCAGTTTAATCCAGAGGAGATCCCTCATAAGGAGAAAATTGAGCCAGTTAATTGTTCAAATTGTCATTTAGATGAGGTTTCAAGTTTCAAATCAAGCAAGCACTTCGGAAAAATTAACTGTATTTCGTGCCACGGGAATGCTCACAAAATAGTTAAAGTATCAAGGGCTGATTTTACGAAACAATGTTCTTCGTGCCATAAGAAGGAATTTGAAGATTATAAGATAAGTGCTCATTTTAGTTTTAAAAATGGAGCTGATTGTATCTCATGTCATGGGTATCATTCAATTAAATTTGCGTCGTCTGATGTTTGTATTAAATGTCATAGCGATAAGAAGATTGTTCATAAGTATCAGGAGTTTGTTTTGAAGTATAAGGAAAGCATACATGCGCAGTATATAAATTGTTCTGATTGTCATACGGGACATAAAGTTTTGAACGCAAGAGATCCGAATTCAACTGTTGCAAGGGCAAACGTAGGGAAGACATGTGAAAAGTGTCATGAGGGAATAGCGAAGGATTATTTTGAGTCTGAACATGGAAAGGCTTTTGTCAGCGGGTTTGAGGCTGCTCCTTCGTGCGTAGATTGTCACGGGGAACATGATATAATGAAGGTTACGAGCGGTAAATCAAAGATAAGCAGGGCGAATGAGATTGAAGTATGTTTGAAATGTCATCTTGATAATCCTGATGTTAGGAGCAGGATGACGCATGTTTCATCTTTTATTGCTTCTTATGAAAATAGCGTTCACGGGAGATTGTTCAAGGCAGGTAATCAGGATGTAGCGGTTTGCAGTGATTGTCACGGTGCGCATGAAATGATGAAAGCAAGCAATCCAAATTCAAAGGTTTATAAACTTAACATAACCTCAACCTGTGGTAGATGTCATACAAAAATATCCGATGAATTCAGAGAAAGCATCCATGGTCTTGCTCTTGCAAAGGGTAATTTTGATTCACCTGCGTGCACGGATTGTCATGGTGAACATTTGATCCTTGAACCAACCGATCCACGGTCGCCCGTAGCTCCAAAAAATGTTGCTTTACAGCTCTGCTCAAAATGTCATGCCTCTGTTAAACTTGCTGAAAAATACGGTATACCCGCCGATAAATTTAAAACATTTACGGATAGCTATCATGGTTTAAATGTTAGATTAGGAAATGTTGAGGCTGCGAATTGCGCCAGTTGTCATGGGGTTCATGATATTTTGCCTTCTTCTGATCCAAGATCAAGAATTAACAAAGCAAATCTTGTTAAAACATGTGGTCAATGCCATCCTGGAGCGAATGAAAATTTCACCAAGGGCAAAATTCATGTGACAGTTGCAAGCTCGGATGATAAAATTATTTACTGGGTTTCAACGATTTACATTGTTTTAATTGTCTCAATTGTTGGTTCAATGTTTGTTCATAATCTTCTTGATTGGATAAGAAAAACAATTGATAAGTATAAACAAAGACATGCAAAGATGTCGCATCCTGCGAACGAGCTTCCAAGAAAGACAAATCTTTATTTGAGAATGACGCTTGAAGAAAGGATACAGCATTTAGCACTCGTTGTGAGTTTCTTTACACTTGTTATAACTGGCTTTATGCTTGCTTTTCCCGATGTGTGGTGGGTTGCAGCAATTAGAAATATCGGTGGTGAGGCGGTGTTCAAGTATAGAGGGTTAATTCACAGGATTGCAGCAATTGTGCTTGTCATTGATTCAATTTATCATTTGTATTACATTATATTTACGAGGCGTGGACGTGAGTTTATACGAGACATAATGTTTAGAATGCAAGATTTAAGGGATATGGTTCAGGTTTTGAAATATAACCTTGGGCTTTCAAAAGAAAAACCGAAGTTTGGGAGGTTTAATTATATTGAGAAGAGTGAATACTGGGCTTTGATTTGGGGAACTGTTGTGATGACTGTGACAGGTGTTGTTTTATGGTTTGAGAATCATTTTATGGGGTGGCTCTCAAAAACATTTGTTGATGTTTGCAACACAATTCACTATTTTGAAGCGTGGCTTGCATTCCTTGCTATCATCGTCTGGCACATTTATTATGTTATCTTCAATCCAGATGTTTATCCGATGAACTTCGCTTGGATAACCGGATATTTAACTGAAGAGGAAATGGAAAAGGAACATCCACTTGAGCTTGAAAAAATAAAACTTCAGGAAATTAAAAAAGGAGAATTTGTATGAACTGCGAAGAGAAGGAAATTAAGAACATAATGATTGAAATCTTGAAAGTAGCAATTGAAAGAGAGAAGGATTCATTTGATTATTACTATTCCGCTTCATTAAAGGCTTGCGAACCAAGTATTCAAAAGTTTTTGCTTGAGCTTGCCGAGATGGAAAAAGAACATAGGAGATTGCTTGAGGAGAAACTAAAGGAGCTTGAAGCAGAAGTTTCAATTCTTAATGGCATAAGGTCAAGTTTTGAATATTATGAATAAAATTTGAGGTTGAAAATGCCCTCTGAGAAGAAAGTTTTGCGTTTTTCTTTATCGTGGAGAATTCAACATTTCCTTTTGATGGTAAGTGTAACGCTTTTGATAATCACGGGTTTTGCTTTGAGGTATCATGATACTTGGTTTGGAAAATTTTTGATATTTATTGAGGTAGGTTTTGAGACGAGAGGAACATTGCACAGAATTTCAGCAGTACTTCTTTTTATTACGGCAGTTTATCATTTGATTTATATTTTGTTCACGAGGGAGGGGAGAAAAGAGTTTAGAGAGTTGTTGCCGAGGAAGAAAGACTTTGCGGATTTTGTTGAAAGCATAAGGTATGATATTGGGAAAAATGAAAAGCCACCGATGTATGGTAGATATTCTTATAAGGAAAAAATCCAATACTGGGCGTTCTTTTTGTTCGTTATTTTGATGATTTTAAGCGGTATTGTTCTGTGGTTCCACAATTATTTATTTGGAATTTTACCGAAATGGTTCTTTGACTTTTCGCAG
>NZ_CZVH01000017.1:0-25637 GCF_001458555.1 Candidatus Kryptobacter tengchongensis
CAAGAAAAATTTACATAAGTGAATACAACTGGGCGAATATAAGCAAAAACCATCTTCTTGAACTCAAAAAAGGTGACACAGTAAAAATTAAATTTGATATTGACAATATCTATGAAGACCTTAAACTCTATACGCTCTATCTCCAGTATCGCAAAACAGCGCTCCCACAAGGTTATGCAGGGGTTAAAATTGTAATTGACTCAACCTATACTTTTGAATTTGATATGTGTGGTTCCAACTACGGTGATTACATATGGGTTGATAAGATTAGCGGAACCTTTGAACTTTCAAAGGGTGAGCATAGCATTTTTCTGTATTTTCATGGAAATGCGGACAATGAGTTCGCTTGGATTGATTATTTTATAATCCAGCCTGTGATTGAAAGAAAAATTTTCGTATCACCGGACGGGAAAGAATTTAAACTTGAACGAACTATAATTACCAAGGTTGGAGAAAAAAGCTCAAATGAAGATGACGATATAAAACTCGAAATTTTTCCAAACCCATTTAACTTTGAAACAACGATATTTTACAGCGCAAAACAACCATTTGGGTTGAAAATATATGATTCCACTGGAAGAGAAATTTACAACTTAACATCAAAGGCATTAAATAACTCTGGCTTCATCAGAGTAAATTTATCAAATTTCTCAAGCGGTATGTATTTTTGCCTTTTGAAGGGAATTGATTATGCGAAGATAAAAAAATTTGTTCTTGTAAAATGAGATTTCACTTCATTTTGATTTTATCCATCTTTCTCTTTGCTTGCTCAACCGAAAAAGATACAAAAAGAGATGATATTAAAATCGTTCGCCTAAAATATTGGTGCTCCGCAAATCCACAGGAAATAGAACTCGCTAAAAAACTTGTTGACAAATGGAACAAACTTCACCCCGATATTCAAGTTGAAGTTCAACCGCTCCCCGCAGGGCAATCTTCTGAAGAAGTTCTACTTGCTGCGATAGCTGCAAAAACTACACCCGATATATGCTCAAACATTTGGCCTGGTGCTGTCTCAGAATACATAAAAGCTGGTGGTCTTGTTAAATTAAATGAGTTTGAAGATTTTGACTCCATTGTAAATTTAAGAAAGATTCCCCATTCCCTGCTTGAAAGCTTTAGATCAAACGACGGAAATTTTTATCAGTTTCCGTGGAAGACAAACCCAGTAATGATGCTTTATAATGTGAAAATTCTAAAATCAGCGGGATTACACAACCCTCCGCAAAATTATTCCGAATTTTTCAACGCTTGCGAAAAAATAAAAAAAGATATCAATGGAGATGGCATAACGGACATCTGGCCAGGCTACACAGACACAAGACCAATATGGTGGCAAAGATTTTTTGATTTTTATCCATTTTACATCGCATCCTCTGGAGGAAAAACATTTTTTGAAAATGGGATTTTAAAAATTGATACAGCTTCGGCCATAAACGCGTTCAATTTTTTCAAAATTTGCTTCCAAAAAGGCTACTTCCCAAATACAAACTTTCAAACGGATCCATTCTTGACAGGAAAAGTCGCAATTAGATTCACAGGTCCTTGGACTATAGCTTATCTTGAGAAAAACAAACCAGCAGATCTTGAATATAGCTTTGCCCCTATACCCGTCCCTAATAATTATAAAGGAGAAACTTATACCTACGGTGATCCTAAAAATATTGCTATATTTAGCACTACAAAACATAAAAAAGAAGCATGGGAATTTGTTAAGTTCCTCGTAAGCGACAGCTCAGATCTGGCTCTGCTTGAAATTTGCAATCAACTTCCGATAAGAGGCGACTTGCTTGAAAATAAAATTTTTGCCGTTTATTTTGAACGAAATCCGAAAATGAAATCATTTGCTAAGCAAGTTTCATATATACGTGGAGTTGATGAAGTGCCAGAAATGAAAGAAATCTTTGATGCTATATCAAAAGAATTTGAAGCATGTTCCATATATGGTGTAAAAACTCCTGAATCAGCGATGAAAAATTTAATCAAAAGAATTAACACCATTCTTGAATGGGCAAAATAAAAAAACATGAAAATAGGTCTGGCTATTTGATGGTTTCGCCTTATGTCATTTACTTCTTGGTATTCGTCGCATATCCACTTACTTTCTCGTTCATTTTAATATTCCATCGCTGGAACATCGTAACCCCGATGGAATTCATAGGGCTTAAAAATTTCATCAGGTTATTTAGAGACGAAACTTTCTTCAAATCAATCATCAACACATTGATTTTTCTCTCAATACATATACCTTTGCAAATAGCGGTTGCCCTTTTCTTTGCCCAACTTTTAAATAAAAAGATAAAATTGAGAGGACTCTTTCGTTCAATTTATTTCCTGCCCGTGGTTGTTTCTGGCGTTGTTGTAACTGTATTATGGCAACAAATGTATGCTTATGAAACTGGACTTATAAATCAAATCCTGCTTAAATTTGGGTTTAAGAAAATACCCTGGCTTGTCAGCCCCAAATTTGCAATGCCATCAATAGCAATCATGGCTACCTGGAAAAATGTGGGGCTTTACATAGTCCTCTTCCTTGCTGGATTGCAAAATATACCACGGGAACTTTACGAAGTTGCAGAGATTGACGGGGCTTCATCATTTCAAAAATTTCTAAAAATCACTTTGCCGATGCTTAACCCAACAATTGTCCTCGTCGTCGTCTTATCAACTATTGGCGGTTTCTCACTTTTTATAGAACCTTATATCATGACAGGTGGTGGTCCAATGGATAGCACACTTTCAGCAATGCTTTACATTTACAATCAAGCATTTTACTTTAACCATATGGGCTATGCGGCAACCCTTGGATTTTTCTTTGCCACAATAATTTTCCTCGTCGTTATATTACAGAGAAAATTCATAGAAAGGGATGTATATTGAAAGGCAAACTCTTAACATACTTTTTTCTTCTCACAGGCGCAGTTATATTTGCTTATCCATTTCTATGGATGGTCTTCGCAACGCTAAAACCAGAAATTGAAATCCCAAATCTCTGGCTCCTTTCGCAAAATATGAGCTTTAAAAATTATTCAATTGTTTTAAATAAAATTCCAATAATCCGTGCATTCTTTAACAGTTTATTTGTTTCACTCTCCATCACTGCCTCTGTTATAATCTTCGGTTCAATTGTCGGTTTCGCCCTTTCAAGATTAAACTTTTACGGAAAAAATTTAATCTTTATGCTTATTCTCTTCACCATGATGATACCATTCCAAATCACTCTTATTCCAACCTATGTCCTGATTGTTAAGTTAGGTTTCGTTGACACCTACGCTGGTCTCATATTGCCTGCGATGATGAGTTCATTTTCAATCCTTGTCTTTAGACAATTTTTCCTAAACATTCCCCAATCTTTAATTGAATCAGCAAGAATTGATGGGTGTAATAATTTGCAAATACTTTTCAAGGTAATAATTCCCCTTTCAAAACCAGCGGTTTCAACAGTTGGAATTTTAACATTCATGTCAAGTTGGAATGAGGTGCTTTGGCCACTTATTGTGATAAGGAATGAAAAACTTATGACAATGCCACAGCTTGTAACAGTTTTCGTCCTCGGTGGTCAAGCAGAAGGTCAACTTGGAGTTCAACTTGCCTCTGCAACCCTTCTTGCTTTGCCAGTGGTAATAGCATATTCGTTTTTCCAAAGATATTTCATTGAAAGTTTGGCAACAACTGGTTTAAAAGAATAAAAAATAAAATTAAAGTGAAACCTGAAAAATGAAATATACTCGTAAAGTTAAAAATCTTGTAACTGGCTCATCGCTTGGAAACCTTTTAATTTTCGCACGATTTGACCCGGAAACAAACCTTGAGGGGCTATGGCATTCACCCGATAACAGATTTTACTGCGGGAGATGGAAAATTGAATTCTCCATTGACGATGAAAAATTAACACCAGATGAAACAATTTTTGAACCTTTATCTCAAACGACAAAATACATCTACAAAAGCCCGTCCAACAAGGGTGGCGTAAACCTGACCGTGGCAAAAAAATCTTTCCTCCCCTATATCAGGATGGAAAATTTTGAAAAATGCAAAAATAAAATAAGAAAACTTTTTTATACATTTGAAATTGAAAATAACGACAGAAAAAAGTTTGAACTTCTTATAACGCACGAAATAACCCTGCCAGCGGTTAATTCACCATTCTTCATAAAACAACCCCCAGAAAATGAAAAAGACAAAAATTTTAAAATTATACCAAATGGAAGAAAACTTCTGATTGAACCATTGAACTCTGATGAAGAAAAAAGATTTTTAATCTTTCAACATAATCCTGACCTGCTCAATTACAATGATAAAAAAAATTATCTGCACTCAGAAAATAGAAATTGAACCCAACGAAAAAATAAAATCTATATCCCTATTTTCAATAGGCGATGTTGAAAACGACGAAAACATATTTGAACTTTTTGAGGTTATCTCACAATTTTCACTTGAGGAAATTAACAAAGTTCTAAACAATGCGTTTGTCTTCACACCCGATAAAACAATAAATGATGGGATCCAATGGGCAAAGGTAAATATGTGCAGGGTTGAACATCTCTATAGAACTGGTCTCGCATTTACAAATGACCCACCTCAGGATATAGTTGTCATGCGAGATCTTGCTTGGTTTGTCCTTGGTTCCGACTATGTAACACCAAATGTTTCTCATGAACTGCTTAAATTTGCTTTAAAATACGGAATTCATCCGGATGGAAAAGTAACTGAATATATACATGCTAATGAAGAAAAACCAAAACTTTATGACTATGGACTTAACATAAATGATGATACCCCGCTTCTTATCTGGGCAATTTACCATCATGCAAACATATGTAATCCGAATGAACTTTCAGAAAACTATGATAAACTCAAAAAAATTGCAAATTATATATTGACGCAGTTAAAAGATGGACTTGTTTTTTCATCCACTGATAAAACAGGCGTGTATGGCATAACGGGATGGCGCAATATAATTGAAAATTATAACTTAAGTGGTTATGTCACAGAGATAAATTCTGAATGTATCTTTGCAATTGAACTCATGGCAAAAATAGCGAATCATCTCTGCAACAAAAATGACGCAACCAAATATAGTAATTATGTGAAAATCATGAGAGAAAATTTTTGTTCCAAATTAATCTCCGAAATCACAGGTTTACCCATCCTTAACCATGATATAGAAGGCATCAAACACCATGATATAACTGGTGACCTTGTTTTCCCTTTGCTTTTTGATGTAGTTGATGATGAAATTAAATTAAAAATCGCCCAAAAATTAACTCAGCCTGATATATGGACTGAATACGGCGCAAGAACTGTCAGCAAACTTGAGAAAAATTATGATCCGGAATTCGGATATCAACTTATGGGCGGGATTTGGCCAAATTTGACCGCATGGATTGGATACGCTGTAAGAGACTTCTTCCCAGAAAAGGTATATGAAGCCCTGAAAAATATCTATGAAATTGTTGAATCTAAAAACCCGTCCATTTTTCAAAACCTTGTGCCAGGACAATTTCCTGAAAGGTTTAATGGTGAAAATTTCAAAAGCCGTGGTATGCCCCTTAGCCCTTGGATGCCCCCAACTTATATCTGGCTTGCAATTGAAGGTTTATGGGGTTTTAAATTTGACATCAACACCATAGAAGTTAAACCATCAATTCCCAACAACTGGAAATGGCTTTGTATCAAGAACCTACCCTTTCGCACTTGCGATATAGATGCTTTCATTTATAATGGAAAACTCTACATATCTGGAATTGAAAATGAAAAAATTACGTTTTCCATAAACAACTCAAAAGAAAATATAATTCAAATTGAAAAATTAAATGAAGATGAGATTCAAGTCCTTGGAAACGGAAAAATTTTTTACCTCTTGTTTAAATTCCCAAACAAAGATGGTGAGTATGTTTTCATCGCCTCCGATGAAGGGTTTGATGGAAAATTAAAAATCAACGAGAAAATTTTAAATGTTAATCTTGCAACCGGCGATTGTGCTTTGATCTTACTTGATTAAAATTAAATAAAACATCATCTCTAAGTTTAATCCCTTGCTTCCCAAAAAATTTTGAAACAAAATTCTAAAAACATATGTTTTTAATTTCGGTGAAAGGGAAAACAAAACCGCCTTAAACCATGAAAACTAAACTAAACCGCAGAAAATTTCTCAATTTGGTCGGATCCATTGCACTGCTTCCCATCTTAAATTCCTGTTCAAATCCCGTGGTATCATCAATAATTAACAACTCAAAAAGATATCAACCCAGACCAAACGCAGATATATTTATTGAAGGCGACAACGAAAACATAGCAATGAAGTTGAAAAATAGCTACCAAAAGTTAAAATCAATTGCCGATAATCCTGGGAAAGAGCTAAAAATTGCATACGAAACAAATTCTGGATACGCTGTCCTTCGCATGTCGTTTGTCAAAGATAACCTCGCGGATTACCCGCACTTGAAAATTATCAACGATAGAACAGGAGAGAAGGCAAACATACTCTGGGGTATGAAAGGACTTCACCCATCAATAAAATTTGTTGACGATAACGGAAAAATTATAACCAAAAACGGACAGAGGCTTGAGTTTCAAATCAGCAGTTCATCTCTTCCGACAACACAATCGGCAAGGGATTGGCTTTTGCTCGGATTTAAGATATTTGCAGTTGCACTTGCAATCTGGCTTGGGCTTGGAATTGCGAAAATTATAATCTCTGCTTTATCTTTTCTTGCGTTTAATGCACTCGTAATAGGTCTTCTGATTGTAGGCTTAAGCGTCGTCATACCACTTTTCAAATGGATACTTGAGGTGACAGGGATTAAACTTGAAGATGTGATTGCTATTTTTTCACAAGCTGTTGAGCTTATCATTTCAACACTTTTAAACATAGTTGATTACCTTGAGAACTACTTCAGATAAATCCTACTTGTCAACATGCAACGAACTCTTTCTAAGGTCCGAGGATCCTAATGATTTCTTAGGACCCTTGGACTTTCAGGACAAGCGTAAGTGAAATACCTCCAGGAGAGGATAAGATTAACTTACAAACCGATTGATAATTCAGATATCCCCCTACCACTCAATAGCAGATGATAAAATATCCCCCCTTGCAAATGTGTAAAAATATCGTTACCTTATGAACGAAGTATAACCTATAAAAATTTAATTAAGAAATACCAAGGAGGGAAATCATGAAAAAAATTAACCTACTATTAGTATTATTGTTAGGATTTTCACTCACATTTTTTTCCTGCCTTGGTGTTGGAACACGCCTTACTTTAACAGAATCTTTTGAAACAATCCCCTATGATGAAGCATTTGAAATTGCACTCAAGAGCGCAAAGGAAATGCAAGAGGAATGCAGTAAAACAAACCCATTTAATTTTCCAGTTATTGTATCCTTAGGGACAAGTAAATCAAGAGGGGTAATTACAGTTCATTATCGTTTTGATCCCGAGGCAGGAAGTGTATGCACAAAACCACCAGAAAGCATCTCTTCTCTTGCAAAAAGGACTTTCGTTCCTCACTTTGCTGCGGAGTTTTATATGCACATAAGATTCTTAAAAGAAGGGGATATCGCAAAAGGAGTTAAAATTGAGATTACACAATCAAAGGGCGTGAAAAAGAAAGTTTTTGAGGAAGAAATGGATAATTTAAGAAAAGCTTATCTTTCCTATTTAAAGAAATATTGGAAAATGTAATCTTTTTTGGAAATGACTTAACAGTTTACAAAAACAATTATGTTTAGTGCAGGTATCAGGTCCGCTAAGATGTGAATGTTTAACGCGATCTTTTCCCTTGAGGAAGGGCTTTTTATGTGATCAAAATTTAGCATAGTGGAGTATATGTTTCCAAAGAATTTGCGATATTCATCGGGATGAAAGATGTCTAAGATTTAAGGAATCTGTTGAAAAACTTTAAATAAAAATTTACCTCCCAATAGCAGGGAAACTTGGCAAGCACAATATATGTTTGGGAATATGTTTTTTTTAAGATATCCGTATCATTCCCCTTTGCACTGGATAGTTTGCAACTGACACCTCCAGTGCGCTTAGAGATTAGAAAGCCTGAGCAGGCGTAGCTTATTGAAATTATTGCCTTGCTTTTTAATCCGGTTAAATCTATTCACCCGCCTCCATTATGGGTTCCCACAGAAGTGACAATCGTTTTGATATTAAAATCATAAATACCCAAAAACTTCCTTATGACTATCTTGATGGTAAATCTAAAAATTACAGATACCCACCTAAAATTATGCCTTTACCTTCCACGCTTCTAAAATTACCCTGATATTTTGATAAAGAAAATTTTTTCCACAACGAAAATTTTCTGCAATTTTTCTTGCTTTTTAACTTATTCTCGTTTATTTTGCTTTTGGAATAAAAACAAATTTCTCGGCTTATGCTGAAAAAGCCACTTTTGCTTCCGATAGTCCTAATCTTTATCTTGTTCCACGGATGCGATAAACCAAAAGAATTGATTACGCCAACACACATTGGGAGAGTTCCAGAAGTTAAAAATCTGAGCACAAAGGTTGACACGACAAAAACTGGGAAATATCTCGTTCTTTTAAATTGGGAATATACCGATAACGGAAATCTTAGGGAATGGGAAATTTACAGGGCTTTGCGTGATACCACAGGCGGTAATTATTCATTCCTTCAACCACCGGTAAAAACCCCAAGCTATGCTGATTCAACTATCCCAAGCTTTGCCGAGGATAGTATCTGGATATATTATAAAGTTATCCCAGTTGGTAATGATAGATTCCTTGGAAAACCGGAGATAGCTCGTGTAACTCTTTACAAATACAAAAAATAACAAAGGAGGTAAAAGCTATGCGAAAAATCATATTTTTAAGCGTAATTGCCTTGCTTATATTTTCAAGCAAGGCTTTTTCTCAGTGGGCTCCGCTTGACACAACTACCCACAAGTGGTTTACAGTTGATAACACACCAAATTTAGCTGGAGGACAAACAAATTGGGAGGTTGATCGTGATTCTTCAGATGGATATTATGAAAAAGAACCGAACACAGTTGCAACTGGTCAACCTGGACCTGGTTGGTTTACAAACACAGGAGCAGCAAATGTCGGACCCGACCACAGGCGAACACCCTATACAGCTGGAAGCCCATCTGGAGCATGGGCAAAGTATATCTTTGGCATCCCAACTCAAACACAACAAAATATCCTTGATGAAGATGATTATTACATTCTTTACTACTATCTCCAACAAAGTGGTAACGCTTCACCTAACTGTTATATCACAGTTGAAAGGTTTGGTGAAGGATTTTACGCCGACTCATTAAGACATAATCAAATGCTAAATGGAGCAGGGCTACCAACTTTGCAAAATGCTGGACTTTGGAATCCGACACAAAGTAGCGGTGATGGTTCATGGTATCCGCTTACGATTTTAAGATTAAATGCTGGCGCACCGACGATCGTTACAATCGGTGCTGATACATTAACACCTGCATTTTTAAGAGTTGACGCTGTAAGAGTTTTAAGAAGCAAATTACTTCGTGATCTTGAATTTGGGAGAAGAATGAAAGGAAACCCATGGCAACGGGCAACACCAGATACTACAAGACCAAACATTGATCATTTTGCATTATATAGGGTTGGTGAAGTTTTCCCTGAGGTTACAACTGGAGAAACTGCTGAAAAGAAAATTCGTTTGTTTAACTTAGGGGATAGCGTCTTAACCATCTACAATGTTTATGGACATACTGGAAGATTTTACACAAATGACCCATTGCCTATAAGCATAAATCCAGGAAGTTATTATGATTTAACTATTGTATTTAGACCTTATCAGGAAGAATTCGTTGTTGATTCACTTGCCATAGAAAGCGACGATCCAGAAGAACCAATTGCATATTTATATGTTGCCGGGCAAGGTTTAAATTACAACTTTATCATGAACGCAAGCGATGGAAGCGAACCTCATTGGAGAGCACCAGGTGGAGACTTGGTATTGTATCAAGAAACGCCACCTGGATGGTTAAATTCTGTTGCGAGCCCATATCCATTCCCGATTCCAGGCGGGAATAGATATAGCAGAGTTTATACAGGAACCCAAACGATACCAAAGGCACTCTATCAATTTGTTATACCAGACACATTAGGTGGCGATTACATACTTGAATACAGTGGTCCTGCCGGTTCACCCAACGCAGCTACAGCAGCACAGATAGATGTTATAACACCGTTCTTTGCGGATACGCAGAGAGTAACTGGATTTAATGAAAGACAGATAGCGGGTGCGGTTGTTTGGGCTCAAATTGGAGGCCCAGGATTTACATTCAAATTAAATCCTGGTGGACCTACACAGGTTATATTTAGCAATCCAGGTCAAGCATCAGGTAATTTCTTGCGAACTGATTTATTAAGAGTAAGGAAAGTTCCAACACATCCGCAGATAACAGTTGCTTCAAGATTTGTTGGGTTTGGTGAAGTTGCTGTTGATTTAATTGAACGAGAGCAACAAGGTAATTACAGAAGAACTATAACAATCGGAAGCAATGGTGAAAAAGCATTGTGGATTTACGATATTCATTTTGCTGATACATCAGGAATATTCAAAATAATCAACATGCCAAACCTACCGCTTGAACTCCCAGCAATAAATGGCAAGTTTAACCTCATAGTTGAATTTGCTCCAAGAGATTTAAGAACTTATGTTGATACACTTTATATTGTTTCTAACTCAAAGTATGATAGTGTTTTAACAATTGTTTTCACTGGAATTGGAAGAGGGACTTTGATTTACGCTGACAATGATGTTGAAAACGAGTTTTACGCTCAACCCTCAATTGTTGATTATGTTTATCCACCTGTTGATACAACTTATAACAAATGGAATAGGATAACAGGAAGTGGAATCAACAATTCAAGATTGCTTGCTTATATTTATGGTGCTCCAAATGCGTTTGCAGAGTGGTATCCATTTATTCCATTTAGAGAAGGCGCAGCTGAAGTTGATAGTTTTGATGTTTATGCAAGAACTGGGCTTGCAGCTAATAATTCAACACCAAGAGCAAGATATCTGATTTATCAACAGGGTGGGGCTCAACCTGAAACAGTCATCGTAAGCCAACTTGGCGTTGAAAGAATTTATCTTGGTAGATTCCAATTCAGACGTGGTGGACGTGATTTCACGGCAGGTTCAAAGCAAACAGCAATTTTTGGTTATATCAGACTTGAAAATGATACTGCACTCGTAAACGCATACTATGCTGATTCGCTCGTCAACAGAGCAAAACAGGATAGCTTTGTAATAAGAGCTGACGCAATTGAGATTCGTGAAGCTCCAAAACCGGTTAAAGTTCAAATTGCCACGAATGAAATTCCGAAAGAGTTTTACCTCGCACAAAATTATCCAAACCCATTTAATCCATCCACAGACATTGAATTTTCTGTTCCGATTGCTGTAAATGTTGAGATAAAAATTTACGATATACTTGGTAGAGAAGTTGCGACGCTTATAGATGAATTCGTTCAGCCAGGCAAGTATCGCGTAAGGTGGAATGGAACAGATAAAACTGGAAAATTTGTCGCATCGGGTGTTTACTTCTATGTGATGAAAGCAGGAAAATTTGTGCAGACGAAGAAAATGATGTTGTTAAAGTGATAAGAAGTTAAATAAAAAGGGGGTGAGTTTAATCTTCGCTCACCCCCTTTAATTTTTTTAATCCTCATTATTTTGATTATCATACCGAACTTTTGTTTTTAGAACTTTGCCGAAGCAGTAAATTGTTAATGTTGATACAATTCCCCACGCAAGTATCATGAAGATAATCCCCTCGGTTGTAAATTTCATTTTACCACTCCCATTTTATTTGCACGTTTTGCCCAGGCAGTTTTTACCATCAGAATTATTATCGTGAAAATTAAAAACATCAGAGCCCTTGCACCCCATCTGTATGGGACATCTTCAGGTTCCACATCTTTCATCAAGAAAGTTGGTATAGCATCTTGAACCAGCCAGTTTATCATAATGAAAAGAAGATAAAGCGGGGTGATATATTTAATGATATAGTAGAAAATTCGTGGTATTTTTATATCTGCACCTTTTGTAATTTCAGCCCAACCTTTATCCATTCCAAATATCCAGGCGAAAATTATAATTTCAAACAGAGCAAAAAGAACAAGTCCAAAGGTTCCAGCCCAATAATCCATTTCATCAAGGAAACCATGCTTTAAAAAGAAAACAACAAATTGAATTGCAACAAAAACGGAAAAACCGATCAAAGCGGTTGCTCTACCATGGGAAATCCCAAATTCTTCCTTAAGAAAAGCAATCAAAGGTTGTGCCATTGCAACGGATGAGGTTATACCTGCAAAAAATAAAAGCAAAAACCAAAGGAAACCGAAAAACTCACCAAAAGGTAATTTTTGAAAAATTATCGGCATTGAAACAAATCCAAGATTAAAAGCGCCACCTTTTGCGATTTCCTGAGTTGTCTCAATACCGAAGAAAGCAGCTGCAACAGGTATTGCAATACTTGCACCGAGAATTACTTCAACAAATTCATTTGTTGATGCAGTTGAAAGACCGCTCAATGCGATATCATCACTTTCCCTTAAATAACTTGCATATGCTTGAAGCGTTCCCATTCCGACGCTAAGCGTAAAGAAAATTTGCCCAGCTGCAGCAAGCCAAATTTTCGCATCTCCAAGTTTTGAAAAATCAGGATTCCAAATAAAAGCAAATCCACTTTCAACATTCCAATCTGGATGATTAACAGGGTCAGGCGTTCCAAGTGTCACAACCCTTATAACAAGAATGATTGCAAAAAGAAAAAGCGTTGGCATAGCTATCTTTGCAAGCATTTCAATACCTCTGGATATACCGCGATAAAGTATGAAAAAGTTAATAAACAAAGTAACACACATAAAAAAATATGCCGGCAAGATGCTTTGAAAATAATTTTTTTCTATGCCTTGATAGCTTTGCAGAAAACTTCTCATCGCATCAAAAGTTGTCTCCCCAAAGTAAGCTTTCGTGATTGAGAAAAAACTAAATGCAAGTGTCCACGATTCAATGTATGTATAATAAACCATTATCACTGTTGATATAAAAAGTCCAAGCGCACCAAGATATTTTGAAATTGGCGCTTTCCACATAGCGTCAAACATTCCGGGAGCGCTTCCGTGGCCAAATTTACCCCCATATCTTCCAATTGCCCATTCAACCCACATAAGAGGTATCCCAAGCAGAAGAAATGCAACAAAATAAGGAATCATAAACGCCCCTCCACCATTTTGTGCAGCTTGAACCGGGAACCTTAGAAAATTACCAAGTCCAACTGCATTTCCAGCCATCGCAAGTATTAGTCCAATTCTTGTCCCCCAGCGTTCTCTCTTTGCCATTACGCCTCCTTTGGGTTAGTTTTTGATTTTTGAAAGATAAGATTTAAACTTACCCCCCTGATCTTAAAAGTTGTCTCGTCCTCTCACCGTCTGCAACGATTAACTCAGCGATATATTTAATTGCATTTGCCATCTCTTTTCTGGCTTCCTCTTGTCCTTTATGAATTCTCTCAAGCAATGCTTTCATTTCCTCACTTGACCTCTCCATCCTATTAAGCAATGCCATTGTCTCCGCGCTTGACTTTTCCATAAATGCCCTCATTTCCTCACTTGACCTTTCCATCCTCTCAAGCAACGCTTTCGTCTCTTCACTTGACTTTTCTAACGATGTCCTCATTTCCTGACTTATTTTTTCCATTAATATCCTTGTCTCTTGACTTGATTTTTCCATCAATACCCTCGTTTCCTGAGTTATTTTTTCCATCAACGCCCCTGTCTCTTGACTTGATTTTTCCATCAAAGCCCTCGTTTCCTGACTTATTTTTTCTACCAATGTCTTTGTCTCTTGACTTGATTTTTCTATCAATACCCTCATTTCCTGACTCATTTTTTCCATCAACGCCCCTGTCTCTTGACTTGATTTTTCCATCAATACCCTCATTTCCTGACTCATTTTTTCTACCAATGTCTTTGTCTCTTGACTTGATTTTTCTATCAATACCCTCGTTTCCTGACTCATTTTTTCCATCAATGCCCCTGTCTCTTGACTTGATTTTTCCATCAATACCCTCATTTCCTGACTTATTTTTTCCATCAATATCCTTGTCTCTTGACTTGATTTTTCCATCAAAGCCCTCGTTTCCTGACTTATTTTTTCCATCAACATCCTTGTCTCCTGACTTGAAATCCTTATATCTTCCTTGATCGCCTCATTTAATTCTTTTATACTTTTGATCATAGCCATACTTTCAACATGCATCTGTTTCATCAATTTCCCATTTTGCCATGCCTGATAAGCAAGTATTAACGAAATTAATGTGAGAGCAACACCGAAAATCTCCATAAAATCTCAAGATCAGTTTTAAAATTTTTATAATGATAAAAACTTTAATTGAAATTTTCAAGCGGAATTTTGGGCGATTTCAGATTAAAACATTTTGCCCTGATCACTGTTGAATTCAATCAATTTTTATTTTTTAAAACCCTCGCCGCATCTTTAGCAAAATAAGTCAAAATTAAATCTGCCCCTGCTCTTTTTATCGCCGTCAATGTTTCAAGCATTATCCGTTGTTCATCTATCCATCCATTTAAAGCTGCTGCTTTTATCATTGAGTATTCACCGCTAACTTGATAAGCTGCTACTGGAACTTTAAACTCCTGCTTTGCCCTATAAATCACATCCAAATAAGCAAGCGCCGGCTTAACCATAACAATATCAGCCCCTTCTTGAATATCAAGCGCAATTTCTCTTAATGCCTCATCTGAGTTGGCTGGGTCCATTTGATGACTTTTTCTATCCCCGAATTTAGGGGCTGACTCCGCAGCTTCTCTAAATGGTCCATAAAAACCCGAGGCATATTTCGCAGCGTATGACATTATCGGAACATTTTGAAAACCATTCTCATCAAGAATTTTTCTTATCGCAAAAACTCTTCCATCCATCATATCGCTTGGGGCTACAATATCAGCTCCAGCTTCCGCATGGCTTAAAGCTTCTCTTGCAAGAAGATCAACAGTTTCGTCATTGACAATTTCATACTTGCCCGGGGCAACTTCTCTGACAATTCCGCAATGCCCGTGCGATGTGTATTCACACAAACAGACATCTGTTATAACTACAAGTTCTGGAATTTCTTTCTTTAAGGCTCTAACGGCTCTTTGAATTATACCATTCTCATCGTAAGCTTCAGAGCCGAACTCATCTTTTCTTTCCGGGATTCCAAACAATATCACTGCTGGGATTCCAAGTTTATAAACTTCTTCACATTCACGAATTATGTTATCTATTGATTGCTGATAAACTCCGGGCATTGAGCGAACTTCCCTCTTAACATTTTCCCCGGGACATACGAAAAGCGGATAAATAAAATCATCAACTGAAAGCTGTGTTTCAGCTACCATTTTTCTAAATTGTTCTGTCATTCTTAATCTGCGAAGTCGCACCGTTGGGAAACCAATTGTTTGAGTTATTAATTGTGCAAATCCCATTTTTGCCCTTTAAATTTTATTTTTGTTCATTTTCTTCATTTGAATTATCCTGGGTTCCGGGATTAGTAACAGCAAGTTTTGGCTCTGGAATTAAAATAGAAGCAAGAATTGAGATCGTAATTATACTGAAAACAACAATAAGAGCAAACACAGTGGGAATTTTGTAAAAATCTGAAATTAACATCTTTACCCCAATGAAGACAAGGACAACCGATAATCCATACTTGAAATATCTGAATAACTTCACGAATCCAGCGATCGCAAAGTAAAGAGCTCTCAAACCAAGGATTGCAAATATATTTGATGTATAAACTATAAATGGATCACGGGTAATCGCAATTATTGCAGGAATTGAATCAACGGCGAAAACAACATCTGTGCTTTCAACAACAAGAAGAACAGCAAACAAGGGAGTTGCGATCAACCTTTTACCTTCTTTCACAAAAAATTTCCCATCAACATAATTAGGTGTAATTTTAAATAATCTGCGAAAAACTTTCAACACAGGATTCCTTTCAGGATGAATTTCTCTATCCTTTTGCAAAGCCATCTTTACACCCGTAAAAACCAGAAAAATACCAAAAACATAAATTATCGGATGAAAAATTTTTATAAGCGTTATCCCAGCGAATATAAAAATTGCCCTCATAATTATCGCTCCGAGAATCCCCCAGAACAAAACCTTATGTTGATACATTGGTTTCACGCCAAAATAAGTAAATATCATCAAGAAGACAAAGATATTATCAACGCTCAAGGATTTCTCAATAAGATAGCCAGTTAAGAACTCAACCGCTGCCTGTGTCCCATGCCAGAAATAAACTAAAAGATTAAATATAAGAGCCAAAACAATCCAGACAACACTCCAAATAATTGCTTCCTTAAATTTCACCTCGTGAGCCTTTCTATGGAAAACCCCAAGATCAAGAGCAAGCATCCCAAGCACAAAAACATTAAACAAAATCCACATAATCGTTTCTGTCAAATGCATTTAACGATCTAAATTTATTTTTAAAGCCCTTCTCAAAGACATATAAATTGAAACAGAAGCAAAAAGTTTAACTAAATCCCAAAGTGAGAAAATCAAAAACCCAGACTTTATCGCTTCATTCCAGTTGTGTATCAAAACGAAATTCAATTGAACTGTCCCAAAAATGAAAATCAAAGCCAATCCCAAAAACATTGAGAAA
The DNA here is from genome assembly GCF_001458555.1 of Candidatus Kryptobacter tengchongensis. Lineage (NCBI taxonomy): Bacteria > Pseudomonadati > Candidatus Kryptoniota > Candidatus Kryptobacter > Candidatus Kryptobacter tengchongensis. The sequence continues at coordinate 16,705 of NZ_CZVH01000017.1, forward strand.
AGAACCCACCAGAAACTATCTTTTAACCTTACAAGATAACCTGTAACAAAAGCTGAAGCAGGAAAAGCAAGCAGATATCCACCTGTTGGTCCTAAAAGTTTTATAAATCCAGCGGTCGGTCCCGCAAAGACAGGTAATCCAATAGAACCAAGCCCAAGGTATATCAACTGGCTTAAAGCCCCAAGATACGGACCGAGAAAGGCACCACTTAAAAGAACAAACATCGTTTGCAGCGTATAAGGAACTGGTTGCGTTGGTATTTCAACCTTTGCACCAAGAAATGTAAGTCCAGCAAATGCAACTACCCAAATCATCCCCGCTAAAACTAATTTTCTGTCAATTTCAAGCGACAATGCCTTTATCTGCTTCATTTCTCAATCTGCTTTTTTGTTTTCAATTATTTTTTTGAAAAATAAAACCGTCTCATCAATAGCTTTATCAAGTTGATCAGTTGAATGTTCCATTGGATGTTTCACATTGAAAAGATGGTTTGCCCCTGAGATGAAAACAAGTTTTGTATATTCAGGATTTGAATTTCTTAACTTCTCTGCCTCAGCCAATGGAACTATAGCATCAGCTGTGCCATGAACAATTAAAATTGGAATTTTCAACCTTGAAATCGCTTTAATTATATCGTATCTTTCCGAATTCTCCACGAAATCATCATAAACAATTTTTTCAATCTTAACTTGAATCACTGAATCAGGAACACGCACAAAAATATAACCATTTTTTTCCAATTCTTCAATTTGATGTTTGCTATATCTTCTAAATGTTGAGATTGAAGCCCATAGGGCAAGTGCTCTTACTCTTTCATCTTCAACAGCCTTTATAATTGAAATTCCACCTCCACCAGAATGCCCGAGCAGAAATAATTGACCATCGTTTAACACTCCAAACTCGTCCGAAAAAACATATTCAATAACCGCAGTCAAATCCTCAATTTGCTTTGAAATCGTATTCTTTGCAAGCTTATCAAATTCAGTTATTTTATTTGGATTTTCACCGATTCCATTGTGTGAAAAGTTAAATCTCACAAAAACAAAACCGTTTTCAGCGAACCTTTCCGCAACATATGGAATGAACCCCCAATCTTTGAACCCTAAAAAACCATGCGAATAAATCACAACTGGTGCTGGCAAAAAACTTTCAACAAAATGAACATCTGCAGTTATCCTATCTGCCGAGACATTATACAAGGTTAAAGGTTTGCTTTTAACTTTCATTTGTTAAGTCAAATTAATTTTTTACATCTTCCTTGAAATCAAGCTTTCAGCAAGAAACATAAAAATTGAAAGAACAAGAAAAACCTTCCATAACTCAACACCATATCTTGCCCTTAAAATCTCTTCCCTAACCTTGATCCCGTCCGAACGTTCAACCATCTTATATTGCTTTATTCCAACCCTGTTCAAAAAAGAAATGATCTCCTCTTCATTTACCTTCTTATACTTAAACTCTTCATAGGGTGGATTAAACGCAAGCTTTAAAACAGCGTTTCTATTTCCGCCAGAAATTGCATAAATCCCTGGAATTGTCGCCTGATTTATCTTCAGGAAATTGCCACCACTTAATTCAAAAGCAAAATCACTTCCATCAGGTCTTAAAAGCTTTAAATCTTTTAAAATCTGCCCATAAAATTTTCTCATGAAATCTATCCTCACTTCAGCTGTGTCACCAATTGAATACTCTGTTTTCAGTCCAGATGGAGTTGTTATGTATAAAATAGACTGAAAAATAAGTGGGATGAAAATTCCTTTGTAAGGCAAATCAGAAGCTCTATCTGTCGGCTCAGTTGTAAAAATAAGGATTTTCCCGCTCCCTTCGTTCTTTTCAATCAAAAACGGACTTCCATCAGCGAGTTCAATTATAGATGTAAAGCCATAATTTGTTTTAAATTTAACATATTCTCTTATCTCGGGTGAGTCAAACTTTTTCGGTTTCTCTGTAAAAACACCTTCAAAGATAGGGTGAGTTATATCAATTTTTGAAAAGAGCATTTTTTGTCTTGCGATACCTTCAAATTCAGGAATGTTAAAAATTGAATTGAAGTTTTGATTTAAAGCCTGGAGATTCGCACTACTTCCCATAAATAAAACAAGCGCTCCACCATTTGAGACAAAGTTTTTCAATCGCCCTGAAGTTGCCCTATCAATTTGAATTGGTTTAACAAGAAAAACAACATCAAAATTTGAAAAATCAACACCTGAAAGAGTTTGAAGCGAAACTTGATTTATCTTGAAAAATGACCTCTTGTAAATTTCATGAACTGTTGAAAGGGCAAGTTTTAAAAATTTAATATCACCTTCATCACCAGCAAGCAAAATTCTTATCTCACCTGGTATAAAGAATGAAAAATATCGCCTGTTATCAAAGTTGAAGTTATCATCTTCAATTTCAACAAATCCATCAACAAAGCCAGATAGTTCTTCTGTTAAGATGTTAAAATCAACTGTTTGCGATGCATCATATTTCAAGTTGATGCTTTTCTGCGCAACCCTTCTCCCGTTCAAAAAGACGCTGACGACATAGTTTGACATGTTTACTTTCCCATGATTTGAAACAATCGCCTCAAGCGAGAGCGTCCGACCTGGGAAAATCACCTTATTTTTGATTTCAACTTTATCAACAGAAAAATTTTGTTCCTTAAATTCACCAACATTTATTGTAAAAACACGAACATCAGGGGGCAATTTAAATTTGCGATTGACCGTATCAGAAGGAAAATCAAATTCGCTTTTTTGCATATCAGAAATGATGTAAATTTCACGATTTAAATTCTTTGACTTTTCAATAATTTTGCTTGAAACCGCGAGAGCATCATAAAGTTTTTTATGCGTATAAGTAAACTCCGTCTCGTCAATAAGTTTTCTCATAAATGAGATGTTATGGGTAAATCCATCAGTTGCGATATTGGGAATATCTGATAAGCGAATAAGTGCAAATTCGTCCGACTCGGTCAAAATATCCATGATGCTTTGAGCAATTGACTTCGCTTGGTTTATAAATCTTCCTTTTTCATCTGTTGAGGCCATGCTCAAGGTGTTATCAAGAATTATAACCACACTGCTTCTCGCATGCCCAGCGATCATTGGCTTAAAAAGGTAACCCTTTATCACAGGTCTTGAAAAAGCAAGGACAAGAAAAACAATAGCAAGAACACGGATGAGCAAAAGAATTATCTGCTTTATCTTTAACGAGCGTATCCTTGAGCGTTGAAGTTCTTTTAAAAATTTAATGCTGCTGAATTCAACGGTTTTTAACCTTCTAAGGTTAAATAGGTGGATCAAAACTGGTATTGCTGAGGCAAAAAGCGCAAACAAAAAAGTTGGGTTTAAAAAGGTCATCAAACAACAAATTTATTTTCCGATGTCAATTTGATAAATGAATCTTCTTTGGATTTCCCTTGCAGTTTTAGTATTGGCAAGTCCACCCTGTGCAGTCTCTTTAAGTTTTGGCGACATCAACTCAGCGACTTCATTCATTGCAAGTATTACCTCATCAAGCGGAATAATTGACTCAACCCCAGAAAGAGCGATCTGCGCTGAGGTAAAGGCATTTGCAACACCTATAGCGTTTCTAAAGATGCAAGGAATTTCAACGAGCCCAGCGATTGGGTCACAAACTAAACCCATCGCTCCTTCAATTGCAAAACATGCGGCGCTTTCAATTTGTTTATTATTTCCGCCAAGAAGATAAACAATTGCTGAAGCCCCCATTGCTGCTGCACTTCCAGTTTCACCCATACATCCTGCTTCTGAACCAGCTACCGAAGCATTTTTTACAATTAACAAACCAATTGCCGAAGCAACAAGCAAGCCTTCAATCGCCCTGTCTTCGTCTATACCATGTTCCTCCATCATTGTTGTTATAACAGCCGGGATAATTCCAGATGAACCAGCTGTTGGGGCAGCAGCAATTCTTCCCATACATGCGTTAACTTCACTTACCGCCATGGCTCTGGCAATTGCCTTCTGAAAATTGACAGTCAAAACATTCACTTTTGCGTTGTAAACTTTCTTCGCAAAATTATTAAGCAAACCACTTGGCGATTTAACATCCCGAGCCAATCCATTATTGACTGACTCTATCATAACATTTAAAATTTTCCTCACGCCTTCAATTACCTGTTCCCGACTTTTTCCAGTCTTACGGATTTCATATTCTATCATCACCTCTGGAATTGTCGCATTCATCTGTTCTGAATATCTCAAAATATCTTCAAAAGAATTTATCTCCATCTTTTACCTCCATGATATTTTTAAAAAATCGGTTCAACAAGCCTAACATAATGAACCCATCCAAAAGAACGAATTTTCTTAAGAACATCTTCTGGAACATCTTGATCAACTTCAATTATCATATTTGCAAGTTTTTCCTCTCTTGATACGAACATATTTGCGATGTTTATATTCTTTTCAGCAATTGCCCCGCTTATGTGAGCAATGCTCCCTGGGATATCATCCGCAATTATCACAATTGTGTGGGTCATAACGGAAAAACTAACTTTAAATCCCTCAATCTCAACTATTTCAATTCTTCCGCCACCAAGGGATGAGCCAACCATTTCAATGCTATTTCCACCTAAGTCATGTAGCTTTATTCGTGCGGAATTAGGGTGAAGTTTTGGGGCTTTCATTATAAGTTTGAATTCATATTTCAACCCCATCTTTTTGGCTATTTCAAGTGAATCTCTTAACATCTCATCATCAGGCTTCATCCCGAGAATTCCACCAATTATCGCTCTATCGGTTCCGTGTCCCTTATAAGTCCTCGCAAACGAATTATAAAGAGTTATCTCTGCTCTGCCTGGTTCAGCCCCAAGAAGCTGCCTTGCAACATAACCAAGTTTAGCAGCTCCAGCAGTGTGCGAACTTGATGGACCTATCATCACAGGTCCGAGTATGTCAAATATACTCGGCATGTTAAAATAAAGGTCTATATCTAAATTTTACTCCAATTTCCTCTTCAACAAATTTTCTATGTTTTTCAACATCAATTCCATCTATTCCAACTATTGTCATAATTGTTTCTATCCCATATTTTTTGCACTCCTTTGCGAATTCAATCATCGCTGGGTGAAATTTTTCTCCATCTATGTTCATCAATCTTCCATATTCAATCGGATCAATTGAATTTAAACTAATTGAAACAACATCAATTAAACCCACGAGCTCGGGGACGATATTTCTTTTATTTATTATATTCCCATGACCATCTGTATCAAGACGAGTTTTTCCACCATGTTCTTTCACATATCTTGCCACTTCTTTGACAACATCAAGTCGTATCGTTGGTTCGCCGTAACCAACGAAGACGATTTCATCGTATTGTTTTGGGTCACCGATTTCTTTTATAAATTCTTCCGCCGTTGGCTCATGATCAATTTTTAAAAAATAACCTTTAACTATGGCTTCACCTTTTCTATCGCAGAAAACGCAATCGGCATTGCAACGCAAAGTTATGTTAAGGCAAAGCGAATTTCTGATTTTATACGCAATTTTAGGTTCAGGCTTACTTCCGATTCTAAAAAGACGATAAACATTGAAAGTTGTTGTCCTTTCAATATCTTCAACCGTTAAACCCTGAATTTGTGCGATTTTCTCAGCCACAAAGTTGACATACATCGGCTCATTCCTTTTCCCACGGAATGGATGCGGTGTAAGAAATGGGGAATCCGTTTCAACAAGCAAATGCTCTGGCTGAATCTCACGCACAACATCAATTAAATTTCCAGCGTTCTTGAAAGTTATAACACCAGAGATTGAGATATAAAATCCAAGATTTATAGCTCTCCACGCATCCTTGACATTTCCACTAAACGCATGAAAAACGCCTCGTGGTGGTGGTAGTTTACCATCAGCAAGTTTCCCAAAACCTGTCCATTTATCATCTATTTCGGATTCAAGAACCTCAAAAATTTCCTTATGCGACTCCCTATTGTGAATTATAACCGGAAGATTTCTCCTTTTTGCGATTTGAATCTGCTTTTTGAAAACCTCAATTTGCTTTTCCCGAGGTGAAAAGTTATAGTGAAAATCAAGCCCTATTTCACCAATTGCGACAACCTTTGGATGATAGCTCAGCTCTTCAATTTTTTCAAGCTCCTTTTCACCCGCTTTTACCGCATCATGTGGATGAAACCCAACTCCAGCATAGACAAAATCGTATTTCTCAGCGAGCTCAATAGCTTTTATACTTGTTTCAATATCTGTCCCTGGACAAATGATATATTTAATGCCCGAACCAATTGCCCTCTTCAACATCTCCTCTCTATCGTTATCGTAACTTTCCCAGTAAATATGTGCGTGTGTGTCAATTAACATAACTCCCCAATTTTTATTTTTCAATCCATTCAAGAAAAACCTTTTCAAAAATCTCAGGGTTTAACTTCTGTTTATCGTAATGACCTGCTAAAAGTCGTTGCCTTAACGCTTCATAAAGGGTTACAGCACATGCAACTGAAACATTTAAACTTTGAACCATCCCAAACATTGGTATCATGAAAATTCCATCGGCTTTTTCACTTGCTTCGTCTGAAACGCCACGATGTTCATTCCCAAATACAAAAGCAATCTTCTTCGTTAGATCAAGTTCATAGAGTGACTTTGCGCCTTCAACGATCTTAGTCGCATAAATTTTAAATCCTTCATCTCTCAATGTATTATAACATTCATCCACACTTTTAAAATTTCTTCTATAAACCCACTTCATTGCCCCTGCGCTTGATTTTTTCCCGATGTCTGGGAATTGTTCAATCGTATACACAAGGTTTATCATAAAAACACCAACCGCATCACAAGTTCTTATTATAGCGCTTACATTGTGTGGGTCATGAATGTTTTCAACCACGACGGTCAAATCATCTTGTCTGTGAGAGAGGACATATTTTACTCTTTCAATTCTCCTTTCGGTTCTCAACTTGTTTCTCTTTTTATTTGCAATAAAACAACAGATTTTAAGACAAGCACAGAACCAACGATCTGAATTAAAGATAACTTTTCTCCAACAATTATCCATGCGGAGACAATAGCGATAACCGGCTCAAGCGTGCTTGTTATAATCGCAGACGATGAGAGAATATGCTTTAACCCATTGAAATAGAAAAAATAAGGTATCAAAACAGAGATCATTGCAAAGGCAAAGAAAATAAGCCAGTCATTTAAGTTATAGCCCGAGTTAAAAATTTTCCATGGTGGATTGAAGAAAAGCCAGAAGAGTCCTGCAAACATCAATCCAAATGTTAAATTTGTCCAGATATTATATCTTGAACTGATTCTTTTCCCATAGATGTTAAAAAATGCCCAACACAAAGCCGAAGCAACACCACTTATCACTCCAATTTTACTCAAATTCAAAAACTGAACATCAAATATACGAACCACAAGCGAGCATCCAACAAGAGAAAGAATCGTTGAAATTATCTTAACAGGTGTGATTCTTTCACTTCCAGATAAAACAGCGTAAAGAACTACAAGAACAGGAGCCGTATACTGCATAATTATAGCAGTTGCGACATTTATCTGATTTAAAGTAAAGTAATATGTAAAGTTTGAGCCAGCAATTCCGATGACGCCAAGCAATGCAAAGCGGGGGATATCACTCTTTGAGATTTTGACATATTCCCTTTTTAATGCGAAAAGAATCAAAAATAAAACAACAAATGAAAGAGTTGATCTCATTTGAACAAGTGTGAGAAGGTCAACCTCATGCTTAAATAAAAATTTTGCAATTGTTGCCGAAAATCCCCAGAAAAGCGTTGCTGTCGCTATGCTCAAATAACCTCTTAAATCACCCGTCTTCAAATCTCTTTCATCTTTTGTTCGTAATATCTTGCCATTTCCTCATTTCCAATAGCTCTATGCAAAGCACATAATCTTTGGTAAATTGGTTTCGGAGTTCGGACATGTTTTAAACCTTCAAGAAGAAATTCAATTAATAACTCAGCAGGTGGAATATTTAAATCTGGGTCATAACAATCCACTGCATCAAGATACGGGTCAATTTCTTGGGGTCTAACCGATGAAGCTTTTTTATAAAATTTTAACGCCCCTTCATAGTTGTCAAATTTTGAATAAACCACCTCAAATACACTCGCAAGCCACATGTAAATATCATACGCAATTGATGGAAATTCACTCGCTATCTTTTCACCAAACATAGCTATCGCTTCTGCAGAAAGAGAATTATTCCAAAAAAGCAATCTGTAAAGTTCTATATCCTCAATCCTTTGCCTTATCGCTTCCTCAACAGCATCAAAAATTTCATTGAAGTCTTTTGACTCGGCAAAACGCCTTCGTATTTCCTCATAAGGTAAGTTTTTCTCCATCAAAGTCAGACTACTTTATAATGATCATCTTCTTTGTCCTTGAAATATGACGCTCCGAATTGTTAAGATCAAGCCGATAGAAATAAACTCCTGAACTTAAATTAACACCATCAAACCTTAAATTCAACTGATACTTCCCTGCTTCTTGATATGAATTTACTGCCGTGAAAACTTCTCTACCAAGGAGGTCAAAAATTTTCAAACTTACAAATCCACCAAACGGAAGCGTGTAAGTTATATTTGTTTCTGAATTAAATGGGTTTGGATAATTTTGATAAAGTTCAAAATCCATCGGTTCACTTTCAACCTTTTTAACAAAAGTTATCACATCGCTTCCGCCATTTTGCTTATATCTTGCAACAAACTCTTGAAGATAAAGGTTTACAAGAAGCGTATCATAGACTATAATAACATTTTCATCATTGCGTGTTTCGGCAGAGTTTGACCAGTTGTAAGAACCAGTGATTAAAATTGGATCTGAATAAATATGCGTCGGATCAATTAAACAGTATTTGTGATGTAGTTGAGCTGTTTTATCTGTGTCAATCAAAACTTCCGAAAAAGTTGAAAGGAAAGAATATTGGCTTCCCTGATCAGTATTGTT
>NZ_CZVH01000018.1:0-25363 GCF_001458555.1 Candidatus Kryptobacter tengchongensis
CCTCAAATTGCTCCTTTTCATTTCTTGCGTTTGCATATTCACCCGTGTGAATCTCTATAAAATCAGCTCCAGTCTTTGCCCTGGATCAACGAATAAATGCATTTCAATTACAACATCAGTCAAATACACTTTCTTCATCTCTGCATCAAAAGATACATCCATTGCTCATTTTTTATTTCGCCAACGAGAGTTGAATGTAAAAGTTCATAAGAACCAAAACCTGTTCTATCACCAAACACAAATATGACCCCGCCTTGCAAATTATAGTAATGCCATATTTCATATGGTTTCATATTTTCTGAATAGGGATACCTCTCAACTTCATCGGGAGGACCATAGATTATGTAAACCCTTCCCCTGTCAGTCCTCCAACCAGGTAAAAACCTTGTTGTAAATTTCTCATTTGCTTGCTCAACCCTGTCAAGATATTTTTTTCTAAATTCAATTCCTCCTCTCCTAGCCCAAAACAAACCAATAAATCTCCTCTTCGCCTCAACTCCCATTAACTTTGAATACATATTTTTCTCTTCCTGTGTGGAAATATACACCGCTTTTGAAAATTCCTCATCAAGATCTTTTTCATCAATCCCGATTAATTCCGACATAATCAATGATGTATCAACTTTAGGAGGAACGCTTGGATTGTAAATGAAAAATTTCCTTCTACTTTCCGCAAGCAACGACCCATCAAGCTCAGATACAACGACATCAAGATAATAAATCCCCGTCGGCAACATATTAACATTAACTGTTCCAACCTCAACAACCGAATTATAAAGTTTATTTCTTATAAATTTTTTCTCTTTGACCTCGGGCACTTTATTTTGATTATTATCAAGAACATTAACATTAATTTGATATCCATCACCTTTAACCCCGCTTAGCACATTATAAAGTTCAAAGTAATAATAAAGCACAGGGACATTTAGACCATATAAAGCTGTTGGATTTGGAACAACCTTATATGAATTTTTATAAAAAACATCAGCGGTATCCGTTGATTTATTTATTGAATAGCAAAGTTCAAGACTGCTTATCATCAATTTATCTTTGATACCGAAGACTGGCACATTGACATCAAAAGAGACGCTATCATAATTTTGAGTATTGTAAAGATCAATCGCCCTCATTATTACACGATATCTTCCCTCAGGGGTATAAAACCTTAAAATATCAACTATATCCTCACCAGCGATGCCAGATGTATCTTGAAAACCCGTCTCAATTTTCCAACCTTTTCGGATCAAGGCAGAGTCTTTATCAAGGTTTATGACATCAAGTCTGAGAAAAACCGATATGTTATATTTTCCATCTTTGTAATTGTACGAAAGTTTTGATTTTTGTAAAGAATAAAATATCTCAAGGTAGCTTTGACTTTCGGAATGACGGAATACAGAATAATCCACGTTTAAGCCAAGTTTACCGTCGGTTAAAAAGGTCAGAAGAAAATTTAAAAATGCTATAATTACAGCTTTCATTTCTTAAAAAGTTTGACTTTATTTTTAGAAAGTTTTATCATTAAACAAAAAAGGTGAGCCCAGAAAATAATCCTGAGCTCACCTTAAATTCATCGTCCCGCTGAGTAAAAGCAAAGCTCACATCGCAAATCTAAGCGTAAGGAATTGATTATTGTTGAAGAATTTAACTTTTCTATATGTATACTCAATGCTTGCTTCAAGCGTCCCACCAAGCGGTATATTTAAACCAACACCAAAAGTTGGCGAGTTAAAAACATAATCTGTTTCATTTACATAAGAATAACCAAGTCTTAAGAAGAGCATATTGTTGAATGAATACTCAAGCCCACCCTTATATTCATCAAGCGTAAAGTTATTGTTTTGGAAGCTTCCAGCAAGTGTGAATGAATGAGATTCACCAACTTTTAAATTATAAGCAAATCCAAGCTCAAAAGCTGCAGGAAGTTCAAATTCTTGAAGTGGAACTCTCAACGACCTAACAGGAGAACCCGGCTCAGAACCTGGTATAACAACTCCCCACTCAAGGTCTGGACCGTCAAACTTCATATTTCCGCCAACATTTTTCATCACCGCACCAAACCTTAAACCACTCTCAAGACGATACTGCAAACCAATATCAACAGCAAAACCAACTGCCGATTCTCTCAAAATTCTCTCACTTATAAGTTTAAAATTAGCACCAACATAAATTCTATCCGTCATTCTCCTGCTATAGGAAAGAGCAGCAGTTAAATAGTTCGGACTAAATGTTTCCCCGGTTCCATCTGGGGCGTCAACAGTTGTAAGCGGAATCTCACCAAAATCAAGCGATTTTAAACTTAAACCAAAAACACCAACACCACCAAAATTAGCAATCACAGCAAGGTAGTTGACTTTCATATCAGCAATCCATGAAACATGTGAAAACATCGCTTCAGCTGATTTATTGACAAAACTTGCACCAGCAGGATTCCAATAGAGCGCATCAACCCCTTGAACCTCTGCAACAACTCCACCACCAAGAGCAACTCCTCTTGAACCCACAGGAATTCTCAACTCCTCAGCTCCTGCTGTTCCCTTACGCTTGCTTGTCCCTGCATCAAGAGATGTTAAAATTACAAACAAACCTATTAATGTTAGTATTATTTTTCTCAACATTTTCCTCACTCCATTGTTTTATTTTTAAATTTTAAAACTCCAAACCCCGGCGCCTTTATGACGCCGGGTGGTCTCAAATTAGAAGTATCTCAATCTTTCCTCTCTCTGGAAAACGACAACCTTCAAAATCTTACTGCCAACACCAGGAACATCAACGTGAACAATATAAATTCCACTTGCAACTGGCACACCAGCTTCATTTCTTAGATCCCATCTAGCATAAGGGCTGTCATCATCCTTTTGAATTGTTCTAATAAGATCGCCAGCAACTGTAAATATCCTGATTGTGCACTTGTTCGGTAATCTTGTGAAGGTTATAAATGCCTCAGTTATCTCCTTCTCAAGTGGCGACGCACCAAAATATGGGTTCGGGAACGCGTTAACCTTCTCAAGGTCAGACTTCGCAGTTTCAACTGAATATGTTGGCGCTGAAGGAGCAGTTATCTCAAATACATCATTGACCGTGTTCGGATGATTTGCATATATTTCAAGCTCATCACCACTGCTAAATGCAACATTACCTCTCCTGTTCCATGTAGCCATATACATAACTGGCAGATCGTAGCTCAATATATCATTTGCCAAATTATTATCTTGTGTTTCACTATAATCAACATCAAATATGAATAACCATTCACGTGGACCGCTTGATCCAATGTTATCATAGACATTATAATCACCAGGCCAATACTTTCCATCAACAAGACCATTTACAACATTGTTTTCCAAGAAACCAACAGCAAGTCTTCTTGGTGGATTTGCTTCTATATCATATACCGCAAGTGGGACATTCTTTTGCCCATTTAAACCAAACTCTTGAAACGCATATCCTCCAGCTGGATTTTTAATAAATGGTGCAAATTCAGGCTTAGCTGGCACTGCATTAGCCCTACGCAAATATCTATACCCAAATGATGCATTTTCAGGTGCCCCTGTGATGTTACCATCTGTGTCGGTATCAGCAAAAAGAATTCTTATATTCCTCAACTTATCAGGCGTAACAACATCGCTATGTTCATGACCGCTTATAAATATACCATACGGGGAAACATAGCCAAATGCGCCATTAAATGTGAACAAATGCTCCGGCAAACCAAAGCTTGTCATGATATCAGCATTTGCCCATGTTAATTTCCTCGTTCCTTTTGTCCATGCCCAACCTTTTGGTCCAGCCGGTGGTCCAACAACCTTAAATTGTATTCCATCCACTACAGTATAGTTACCATCTCCGCTTTGATTTGTCTGACCACTTAACTTAACCTGATTAGCCGTGACATCAACAAGTTTCCAGGTGATTTCTCCGCCAACTTCTTCAAATCTTACCTCATATTTATGCCCTGTTAACTTTGTCGGGTCAACAACAATGCCAAACACCTCGCCATCACTTACACCTTGTTTATGAACAGCTTGCACAGTATCGCCAACTGCGCTTGTATATCTTACACCAGGGCTAACAGGTCTTGGGATAACTGTTATTATATTTCTTGCACTCTCATAAAATCTTGGCACACCATACGGGTTATAAGCATACGCAGTTACAGCAAAGTAATAAGGTCTTCCGTTAACAAGAGGTTTATCATTGAGATAATCCTTCTTTATTCTAATTGTCCTTTCAATACCACTATCTGTGCCTTTTACAACCGTAACTTCAATGTTTTCACCCCTAACTGGATCAAATACCCAATCCTTGATTTCTTTAACATCATTTATAACATCAAAAACCGCAATTCTTGTCCATTTTGTTGGTTGAGTTGGGGAGTCAAATTGATAAACGATAAAGCCCTCAAAGTTATATCTTGTCGGTCTTCCTTGCTCGTCAACATCAATCAAATCAATTTCACTATATTCATCAATTCTTGGATCGTATGGCCAGTAAAGCACAATTTCCCTATCAAGCTCAGCAACTTGAACATTCGGGAATGGTGGTGTTGGAGGAAGCTTAAAATCAATATCATAAGCTATTTGCGCCTGTCTATCAATGAGCTTCAAAACGGTCACGCTATTAACATTGCTTGAACCCCTTGCAATAAGCAAACCAAAAACAATTTCCTGTGTATCACCAGGGGCAAGAGTAAATGGACCATTTGACATTAAAAATCTTCTATCACCTGGCGCTAAAGTCGTAGGACCAACCCTTGTCCCATCAAGCCAACCAGTTCTTGTCTCAGGATCGCCTGGGAAAACAAATCTTGTCGCTTGATTTGTATTTGGATCAACATAAGGAGTTCCATCTGCAAGGAACCCCTTCATGAAATTATATGCCTCATCTGCAAATTCAGGATCACGATATGGGAATGGAGCTCCATTCCAGTAAAATGTAAATGCATACATCGGAAGATTTTTATATCCCTTCCACCACCTGCCAAATGCCTTGGCTGAATCGTTCGGATCACCCGTGTATACCTTCACACCCTGGAAGAAATCTCTCCCAATTGCCGGTGGTGCAGAACCGTAAACATTATCAGTATTAGAAGCATTATAGCAATAACCCAAACTTAAAGTTGTATCACAACCAACAAAATCATCACCTGCATATCCAAGGTCGGGATCATCCCAGAGAGCAACAAAAGTTGAATCATAAGTATTATTGCTCTTGTTAATTATCACGCACTTTACAAACATCATATCGCCAAACGCATCAACCCTGTTATATCCCCAAATTGTCATCTGAACTTCAAGACCCATCGGTTGAGTCTTAAAGATATTGTGCGCAGCTGGGTTAGCGTCGTTAAAGACCATCCACAATGTCTGATCACCCATTAAAAGTGGTCTATCAACGCCCCTTGTGAAAACACCATCCCCATCAACATCCTCCCAAGGAGCACCATCTTCAACAGGCCAATTCAGATAATCATCACCCGGATTAAAAAGATCGGTCTTATTTATCTTCCAAATCTTATACCCCGGCTTATTCGGATCATCAGGTTGACCATTCGGGAGTATCTTCCCTGGTTCAAACTCAACTTGATATTCAGCAGCTGCTGTCCTTAACTCACCAGTTCCTCTCACCTTTCCAGCAACCCAAACCCCAGCTGCAAAGTCAGCTGTCATATGTGAACCCTTTGGCCACTCAAGCCCAGCATCACCTGTCCTATGATAACTTACATATTGCCCCGTATTCTCAACATCACTGGAAATCCTATTGCCATCAAATTTCTCAAGCACAATCCCACTTGATTTCAAAAACGTAGCAATTTTACTTCTCTCAGAATTTTTCTCCTTAGCCATAGATGTTAAGGTAAGAACAACTGTGAACAAAATTAGTATTGTAATTACTCTTCGCATATTTAGTCCTCCAAGATTTATTTTTTTAAATTCATCCAGATATGGATGTGCCCCAAAAGGGGCACATCCGTTAAAACTACAGATCAATGCGAATTCCAAACCTTACCTGTCTTGGCTCACCAAAGTTATATGGGTGCGCAAGCATATAGTTATACAATTTCACTGCCTCTGGACCGTTATTCTCTGCCCATGTAGCACCCTCAGGAGTTCTGAACCATCCATCTGCGTCCGGCAAACCAGTTGAATTGTACACGCTCAAAACATTCTTGCTGTCAAACAGGTTGATAACCCAGAGATAAATATCAAAGTTAACCCTTCCAAATCTAATCGCTCTATCAATCTTCAAATCAAGTTGGCTTGTCCAGGGACCATAGCCCGAGTTAACAGCTGCTCTTGGAATTTGCCATCCTGGACCATAGATATAGCTTCTGTATTCAACTGGTGTATATGGTAATCCGCTACCAAATCTAAACAGAAGGTTAATTCCAAGATACTCAAATGGCTTGATTCCGAAAACAGTTGGTCCATCACCCTTTTCAGTCCTGAAATCAACATTTATGCTACCAGTATGACGCTGATCAAAATCAAGTGGTGCAACAAATGTCGGGAAGTTTCCACCAAGCCATGCGATGTTAAAGTTTGTTGTCGCTGCTGAACCAGTTCCAGCTGCATACTGGAGCGTATAATTAACAACCGCCGCAACTCTGTTTGTACGCCTCAGGTTAAAGCTAAACGATAATCCCTTGATCGTCCCATAGTCACCATTTACATACATTGCATATGCTGTTGGTGTTGCAAGGATATTTTGAATTTGAATAAGGTCTCTTGTTTCCTTGTAATAAGCTGTGATGTCAAAGCTTGCATTTCTTGTTATCTGCTGAGCAAATCCAACCTCATAGGCAATCGTTTTGGGTGGTCTCAAGTTTGGATTACCTGCGCGGATATAGTTACCAGATCTGATATACTGGGCAAACAATATCGTGCTTGTATAGAATAAATTCAACTGAGGCGCCTGGCTAAACACGCCATACTGAGCATGGAATACCGTCCTATCAGTAACTGGGAATGAGATACCTAATCTCGGAGCAAAGATATAATAAGGCTTTGATGCTTTAAAGTTAGCATCTGCCATATCATACCAATCACCCTTTGACTCAAGTATGATCTTAGTAGGATCAACAAGTTGATCTGTATTTGGGTTGATATAATCAACACGCAAGCCAAGATTTAAAATCAACTCGGGCAACTCAATCTTATCTTGAATATATGCTGCACCAACAATTGGATGTTTAGCTCCATTTCTACCCGTGTTAACTTCGGTCTTGCCAGTCACATCATAACCAAGCGTATTCACAAAAGCTGTTTGATAGATATTTTCATTTGAACCAGTTGGGTTGTTTCTTCTATTATTTGCTATATCAAGTGCCCTTAATCCATAAACCCTAATCGTATTATATCTCAAATCAAATCCTGCTTTAATCTCATGCACTCTTCCAATCTGATGTAAAATGTCAAATTTTACCCCAACATAGCTTGAAAGATTCTTTGAGTAGTTTGGATAAACTGTATTCGCCTGCGCAAAAAGTGAGAATGGTCTAAATGGCTGATTTCTACCCCAATCTCTAAGTTGTGGATTCTTATTCTTATCTCCATATGATTCAATGTCATCCCACCAGATGTTATCACCGGATTCTATAAATGTCCTATACCAGCTAAACATCAATGTATAAAATGTTGAAGCGGAAATTGTATGTGTTAACTTCGCATAATATCCATGTGTGGTTTCTTCCTCCCTTGGCATTCTATCATAGTTATATGCAGAATATGAATGTATGTAAACCCTATCGGTCCTGAAGAATGAAGTTCCACCTATTCTCAGATTAAATGGTTTGAAATCAAACACGACGTTTCCATTAAATAACCACCTTGAAGTTGAATTACCTCTTAAAAGCCCAGCAGGTATATTGATATTAAATGTATCCTGCCCTTCAACAACTGTAGCCTGCACTCCATCGTAGAACGATGGTCTTCTATTTCTCATAAATGTTCTCTCAAGCGCTCCAAAGAACCTTATCTTATCATATCCTGGGATCAACGGACCACCAAGGCTGATTGAATAAAGGCTATAACCCTGGGAATATGCTCCTGTTAAAACATTTTTCTTATGAAAGTTCGGGTTTCCTGTCTCTTTGCTTCTAAAGAAGCCACCATATTCATCTGTGATTAATTCAAGCGTTGCGGAATATTTCGTACCTCCAGTCTTCGTCGTTGTAACAACCACACCTGACATCGCATAACCATATTCAGCGTTAAAGCCACCCGCTTGATAGGATACCTCCTCAATCGCCGTTGTAACAACTTCACCAGTTCTCGCATAGTTATACGGGTTGTTGAAGTAAACACCATCAACATAGTACGCAACCTCTTCACTTCTCCCACCTCTTACATATATTGTCCCACCTACCTGAACAACGCCAGTTTGAATTGCAACAACGCTTGTATAACCACGCAATGGCATGTTTTGAACATCTTCTGAACGCACAACCCTTATTTCATTTGTAGCGTTCTTCTGAATCAAAGGTCTTTCAGCTACAACTTCTACAGTTGGAACCTGGATAGCTTCACTTGGCAGTTCAAAATTAACTTCTGTTGTCAACCCAACAGTTACTCTAACATTTCTAACAGTGATCGTTTGATAACCGACATAACTTGCCTTAACAGTGTAAATTCCCGGCGGAACATTTAAAATAACATAGTTACCATTGAGGTCAGTTGAAGCACCGAGCGTTGTCCCCTCAATTATCACATTTGCTCCAATCAATGGCTCCTTTGTTTCCCTGTCAACGACTTTACCAGCAATCTTACCAACCTGAGCCAAAACCAATCCTGGCAAAATTAATAAAAGTGACAAAACTAATAATTTGCGGTACATATCTTTATTCCTCCTGATATGTTTGTTTTAAATTTTGGAGAGTCAATGAGAGGATGTCTACATTCGCGAGATTAGGAGAAGCAACCAATATCAGTGTTTTCAAATTTTTCTTCTCCAAACTTTGTTTTCATTCGTTCACTAATAAATATAACATCTTAAATCAACTTTGTCAAGATTTTTCATATGAAATGAATTTAACAAAGCTTCAAAAACTATGCCAAATTATAACTTCACAATTTTGACATCAAAAATCCCATCTATTGATGAAATCTCACGTAAAACATTCTGCGGAATTTCATTATCAACACTCATCACGGTCAACGCCTTTTGCCCAACGCCATACCTTCCAAGGGAAAGACCTGCTATGTTAATTTCTGAACGAGCGAGAATTGAACTCACAGATGCAAGCATTCCAGGTTTATCAATATTTGAATAAACAATCAAAATTCCCTCAGGCTTGAATTCAAAATGGAATTCATCAACCCCAACAATTCTTATGTCATTATTTCCAAACACTGTCCCAGAAACAGTTTTAGTTTCCTTATCGGTTTTAACCTCAAATCTCAAAAGATGTGTATAATTCCCGCTATCATCACTTACCTTTTCGCTCACACTTAAACCTATCTCTCTTGCTATAACAGGTGCATTAATATAATTTACTGGCTCGCTCATAAGGTAATTTAACATCCCCTTCAAAAATGCTGAAATTAATATCTGTGATGAATTTTTAAGCATTTCACCAACAAAAATGCCCGTAACACTCTTTACCTTACCCTTTAAAATCTGTGCTTGGAATAGACCGATTTTTTCAGCAAGTAAAAGATAAGGTTTTATTACCTCATTCATCGCAAGTTGTAAAATTTCGGCGTTTACTGCCCCAACGATCGCACGTTCCTTAAGGGCATCAACAATTTGTTGGGCAATTTGAACTGCGACTTTTTCCTGTGCTTCCTCTGTAGCTGCACCAAGATGTGGTGTAACTATGACTTTCGGATGTTTTATCAGCGGATGATCTTTAGGTGGGGGTTCTTCAGAAAAAACATCAAGCGCAGCACCGGCAACATGCCCAGATTCAATTGCTTCAAGCAAAGCCATTTCATCAATTATACCACCGCGAGCGCAGTTTATTATTCTAACTCCACGCTTGCACTTTAAAAGTTCATTTTTCCCTATCATCCCACGAGTTTCTTCATTTAAAGGAACATGAACGGTTATAAAATCGCTTCTCCTATAGATCTCATCAAGTTCCGCAACAAGTTCAACACCGAACTTCCTGGCGACTTCGGATGAAACCACGGGATCATAACCAATTACATTCATTCCAAAAGCCTTACACCGTATCGCAACCTCACGACCTATCCGTCCAAGTCCAATTATCCCGATCGTTTTACCATAAAGCTCCACACCTATAAATTTCTTCCTGTTCCAGTTTCCAGACTTTAAATCTTCACATGCCTGAGGTATGTTCCTTGCGAGGGCAAGAATTAAACTCATAGTATGTTCCGCCGTAGATATCGTATTTCCCCCAGGGGTGTTCATCACGATTATCCCACGCCTTGTAGCTGCATCAACATCAATGTTGTCAACCCCCGCACCTGCACGACCAATTATCTTCAAATTCTTCGCTTCATTTATAATGTCTGCTGTCACCCTCGTCCCGCTTCTCACTATTAAAGCAACATAATCGTTAATTATTCTTTTAATTTCATCTTTTGTGATACCTGGCTTCAAATCAACCGTGAATCCCTCGCTTTTTAAGATATTAACACAACTCTCTTCAATCGGATCTGTGATTAAAATTTTCATTTCCCTAAAAATTTATGTTTTAATGGCAACAGCTTAAAAATTTTTCATCATCATTTTGAGTTAATTTGCTTTTCTCATATTCAGCAAAGACATTTTGAACTGCACGGACACCATCGCCGGGGTTAAACTCATCAAAACCTGATTCAAGTAATGCCATCTCAATTGCAGATATAACACCAATGATATCAATTTCATCATAATATCCAAGGTGTGAAATTCTAAAAATTTTATCCTTCAAATGCTCTTGTCCCCCTGCAACTGTAACTCCATATTTATATTTCAAAGTCCTCTGAAACTCCTTTTTGTCAATTCCATCTGGGAAATAAACTGCTGTCACAGCGTATGAAGGTGGTTCTCCAAAAAGTTTTAACCCGATCGCTTTACAACCCTCTCTTACTGCTTTGGATAACTTTTCATGTCTTCTCCATATATTTTCAAGCCCCTCTTCCTTTATCATTTTTAAAGCGACATCAAGCGCAACTATCAAAGCAATTGCAGGTGTCCAGGGCGTATCCCCATTCTGAAGAGCTTTCTTTGCCTTTTTCAAACTAAAATAATACTTGGGAAGATTTGACCTCTCAACCATTCCCCAAGCTTTCTCGCTCAAAGCTATAAACGAAAGCCCTGGCGGAATCATCAAACCTTTCTGCGAACCTGTTATCACAACATCAAGTCCCCACTCATCCATATAAAGTTCATGAGCACCAACAGAAGTAATCCCATCAACCACGATAACCGCATCAGAATTCTCATGAACAATTCTGGAAAGCTCCTTCACATCTGTAAAAACGCCGGTTGATGTCTCACTATGAGTCACAAGAACTGCCTTAACATCGGGATATTTTTTTAACTGCTCTTTGATCTCCTCTGGTGTTACAGCTCTTCCCCACTCAATTTTAACTTCAATCGCCTCAACTCCATAAGCTCGGCATATCTCACCCCACCTCTCACCAAATTTCCCGCCGTTTACAAATATAACCTTATCACCATATGAAAATAAATTTGCAACCGCAGCTTCCATTGCCCCGGTGCCACTGCTTGTCAGAGTATAGACATCTTGCTTTGTTTGAAAAAGATATTTCAAATTTTCATTTACACGAGCGAAAATTTCAATAAACTCAGGATTGCGATGGTGAATTATCGGTTGCGCCATTGCAAGTGCGACATTTTCAGGAACTGGAGTTGGTCCTGGTGTGAAAAGACGCTTCTTCATTTTATTTTCCCGTTCGTTTTTAGAAAAAAAATAAAATTTTTCTTAATCTTTGTCAAGGGATTTTAAAAGATTTTCAAGTCCAGATTTTTTTAGTTCATCAATCGCCTTATAATTCGTCAAATCAAAATGAATTGGTGTGATTGAAATATAATTGTTCTGCACAGCGGTATGATCAGCGTTTAAATCGCCTTGTTCATAATTTATAAATCTTCCAGCAAGCCAGTAATAGTCTCTGCCATTTGGATCTTTACGAATTTCAAACCAATCATCCCAAAAAGCACTACCTTGACGAGTAACAAGAACTCCTTTTATTTCATTTTCAGAAACAGGTGGGACATTGACATTCAAAAGCGTTCCCTTAGGCAAACCATTTTTGAAAACAAATTCGGCAAGCTTAACGGCAAATTTCGCAGCAAATGAAAAATCGGGGTTTGGAGCGTAAGTTGCAAGTGAAATTGCAATTGAAGGTATCCCAAGTATCGTCCCCTCTGTGGCTGCGGAAACCGTTCCAGAGTAAATGATATTTATTGATGTATTCGTCCCATGATTAATCCCCGAAATTAGAAGATCAATTTTTTTATCTTTCAACAATGCCTTAACAGCAAGTTTAACTGCATCTGCCGGCGTTCCATCAACAGCGTAACCGAAAAGCTCACCATTTTTATAAAACGGATTAACTCTCAAAGGATATTGAACAGTTATCGCATGCCCAACGGCACTCATTTGTTTTTCTGGGGCAACTACTGTAACATCTGCAATTTTCCTTAACTCCATCGCAAGTGCATAAATTCCCTCGGAATTTATACCATCATCATTTGAAACAAGTATATGCATTTCACTCACTTTTTCTTTTCTTTTAGTTTTTCATCCTGCTTTTTCTGCTTTTTCAGCTCTTCAACTCTTTTAAGTTCTTGATAAGCTTCTTTTCTATCTGGATTTATTTCGGCTGCTTTCTTCAAAACTCTCTCAGCATCCTCAAACCTTCCAACATTTGAATAAACAACACCAAGATAAACATATTGCTCATAATTTAACGGATTATAACTAATCGCTTTTGTAAGGGATTCAATCGCTTTATCATAAAGTTTAAGTTCATTGTAAGCCTGAGCCAAAAGAATTCTTATTATCCAAAAATCATTCCCACCCGAAAGAGCGGTCTCAAGAACTGTTCTCGCATCCGCCCAATTCCCCTGTATTCTATAAATATCAAAAAGACGCTCATAAGCGAGAACAAAGTTTGAATCAAGCGAAACTGCCTTTGAAAAGTAAATTATCGCTGGATAAAGATCATTCTCTTGAAAGTAAATCTCCCCAATTGTAAAGTTTGTAAGTGGAAACCTCGGCTCAAGTAAAATAGCCCTTCTGAATGCGTCAAGACCACCTGTCTTATCCCCAGATGATAATTTTCTTAAACCTTCACGATATAATTCAACTGCTTCGGCTGACAAATTTTGTTGCTTTACAAAAATCATGCTCCTCAAAACCTCAATTCTTCGTATAAGTTCATAGTCAGTTAATCTCTTTAATGCCCCGATTATATAATTTTTGCTTTCGGAATAATTTTTTCTAATGTAGTTATCAATTGCAAGGAAAATCTCATAATAAGGTTGAGAGAGATAAGAGGAATTGTTTAGAAGATTGACGAGAAATTTTTCGTCAAAAAGGGTCCCTTTATTTTTCATGTTTGAGATGCAAACACGCTGGAATATGTTATAATCCTTTTCAACTCCAAAAACTTTCAAATTAGCAAGAAGCGTATCCGGCAAAACAAATTCAAATTTCGTTGTATCAGGATTGTCCCAAAAAGATTCAGATGTAAAGGCATAAGCAAGCGCATCAATGATGAGACGATACTTAAAATTCAGCCCGCTTTCAGTGTTAAGCCAAGAAATGTTCTTAACATCAAGGCGATATTTCTCCGCACTAATTTCATTTTCAATTTTTTCAAAATAACTATTTGCACGGGAAAGCATCGCAAAAACAAGCGTATCGGCAAGGACATTTAATTTCGGTGTCAAAACTGCGTTGACATAATCTTGAAACTGAATTTTCAAACTATCATACATTTTAAGTTTATCTTCTGGCTCCATCGTCGCCGAAACGATTGAATTAAACTTATCAACAAGTTCAATTAGAATATTATCAAGTGATTTGACACATTTTTCCCGTGCATCTTTGTAAAAAGAAAATTTTTTAGCCATATCATCAGCAACAACGCTGAAAAGAACATCGGCAGAACGCTGATAATTACGGTCACTATAAAGTTTAACCCCATCTTGATATGTTTTGAAAGATTTTGAATAACCTTCCCACAAATTTTCAGGGATGTTCATCTCGCCCGAACTTACAACTTTTTCAGAAATTGGATAGTTAATTTTAAATGGCTTTTCAATTTTAAATTTTTTCTCAAATCCCATCATCAATCCCACCTTCCCACCAATAGTTAAAATATCATAAACCTCAGGGTAATAAACATTGCCATCTTGCTGGATTAAAACTTTTGATGTAAATTCCTTCGCAAATTCTTCATCAATTGCCCAATCACCCTCGGGCAAGCAGACAAAATAATAATATGCTCCCTTTGTTACATCAACATCCGTAAAATTTTCGCTTGCTCCCTCAACTGAAAATTTAACCGTTAAATACCTCTCCCCTCTTAAAATTGTCTTCTCGCGAACTTTTAAAGTTACGCTCTGAGAAAAAACCTCACAAGCAAGTAAAAAGATTGATACTATTGTGATTATAAAATGTCTCATCTTTAAAAAACTTTTTGTTTTTCTTTTGAAAATTAGAAAAACCTGAAATCAAAATCAACTTGATTTTTCCAAAGTTTAAAAATCGCTTTATTGTTCTGATATCACCGCCATCCCAAACCCGAAATGATTTTTATGTCCGAATCCCCATTCATATCCAACCTCAATTAATCTTGGATCTGTCTTTATCGTAAATGGTGCAAGAAAACATTTTATATTCATTCTACCAAATTTTATAAGTTTTGAAAATCTTCCGCCCCTTGAATTTATATATTCGCTATCAAATCGCATCTCAAAATCAATATCTTTTATTTTCTCGCCGTATAAAAAATTATATTTTCTTATCAAATCCTCTTTGATCTTGTCAAAATATCCTGGTTCTTCGGGTGTCAGGAAGGTTCTTTTTTCCGCTGGACTTTTGACGACAGCAATGGGGGAGAGAAGACGCAATTTCATTTCGCTATTAAATTTTGGGAGATTAATTTTAATAATTGATTTAACAGTAAAATTAACATCGCCAATTTTAAGATTTCCATCCCTTAAAAACGCAACCGCAATCCCCTCAATGAAAGAATTAAACGGAGAAGAGATGAAAAAGTTAAATTCATCTTGACTTGTCAATTTTATTTCCTCGCTTTCTATCAAAAAGCTTTTAAAGCGAAGAAACGAAAAAGTATAAATCCTGAACCTATCCTTGAAAATACCAAGGTCTTTTAACCTCTTATCGGATTTGAAAGCGTCGCTATGTCTTTTTATCTTGTCCCTTAACTCGGCATAGATGAAATGATTGTAATTTACTGGTATTGATACGGGAATGGATTGAGTAGAAAGGGTGATTTTTAACCGCATAAAAAATCCCCCTTTTTAAATTTAACAGATTTGTCAGCACCGCCCCGCTATTTTCCCCGATGAAAGGCATGTATGATTTAAAACTTTTTATTTAATTTTTCTTCTCTTACTCAAACAAGGGTGGGCTAAAAGAAACCCACCCTTTTTAAATATAAAACATAAACAAGAAAAGTTCAAAAACTTGGCGAAAAGAGAACAGAATTTAAAAACAATCGGCTCAAACTTTGCCAATAAAGCCGAAAGTTTGGATCATCCGCAAACATTATGACCCTCCCTCGTCCAACAGGTTCATCAATCAAATATGCTCTCCCTGGAAATTTTTTCTCCATATCTTCCCAAACGAAACCACTTATGCGAACATCTTTATCCGCAAAAACTCCGGGGTTTGCTCCATCTTTAGATCTTTCAAAGATTAAATTTGAATAAACATGGACAGCAATTTCATCAGTGTAACCAAGCGAAAGAAAGTGTAAAGTATCAAGCTTAACACGCATAATTGCTCCAGGTGTGAATTCAACTCTTTCAGCTGGTTTCTTTTCCCTCGGTTTGACGGTGTCTTTTACCGTCTGAGGTTTTTCATCCTCATATTCATCTTCTTCAGAAGACCCCTCACCTAAAAGTTTCGCAGTTGTAAGTTCAACCCCTTTCAAAGTTGGAAAAACGGAAGCATTTCTCAATGTCACAAGGACACCACCATTTGAAACCCACTCCTTTAACTTTTTCACACCACCATCGCCAAGTAAATTCCTCAGCTGGTTTGCATTTGCATCTGGAATAATAAGGACATTATAACGATAAAGATCAACACTTGAAAAATAATCCCATCTTATCGGGGTAAAGCTATACTCATAAACTTGCTCAAAAAGATACCATATTGCACCATAAGAGGTTTGAGAGACAGGCTCTTCCGTTAAAACAGCCACTTTTGGCTTTTTCAATTCAATCACCCAATTTGAACCAAGATCAATACCACGCTCTGTATACGCAGTGTTTACCGAGTAAAGAGACACGCCGAGCTCTTTTGCAAAAGATTTAATTTTCTGATGGAAATCTTGAATATGTTTATTTCTTTCAACACGAACAATTATCGTCCCCCTTGGAAAATAATCTCCAGATTCAGAGTAAAAATATCTCGTAGCAACCGCAAGTTTAAAATCCGAATCAAGAAGCTTAGCCAACAACTTAGCTGAAGCATCTGTGTCATATTTGAAAAGATAAGCATATTTTGGCGTATCGTTTGGGACATCAACTTCAAATGTGGGTTTTTGATTTATCTTTTCAACTTTAACTTTTGGTGAATCTTCCGTCAAATAACATTCAATACCCCATGCTATAGGCAGATTCCAAGCGGTTACATCATAAAATCCAAGCGGAAGCCGACGCACATTTTTCCCAAGTTTTTTATTATACTCATAAGCAAATTTCGCCTCCCTTAGAAACTCCTCTTCCATTTGTGGATCAGGCTCAAATAAGGCTTTGAGAAGACGTTTCTGAGGTTGATACATTGGGATTATATAAACACCCTTGGGGAAATTTCTTCTCGTGGTTGTTTTCTCAAAATAACTTCTAACATTTTGACTTGTGAATGATTCCTTTGCTTCAAAGACCTCAATTTTATGTTTTAAGCAAAGGTCAATGAACCTTGCTGTCTTCTCCCGATCTTTATCTGGAACTATTACAAATGACTTATATCTTTCCATTTTTGCCTCGTTAAGAGCTGTTTGTCTGAATTTGTAAAAATCAAAAAGTATTTCACTTTTATGGTTAACCGATGCCTCAAGCGTCTTCATTGATGCGATGAAGTGATGGTGTATTCCCTCTTTAAAAGTTATCACCGTTTCATCTTCTCTTTCAAATTGAAAACCCTTTCTTCCGCCCGCATCTGTTTCAAATGTCATTCCAATAGCACCATTTAAAGCTGGGTATGAATCCCAATAGCCCGGATAATGCAAATCAAAAACTTCACCAGTATAATAGCTCCATCCATAGTCATCAAATCCACGGGCGATGTTAAGTCCAATGACCTTTGCCCATTTTTTTGTAGTTGCTGGTAAATTTTGATTTACAGGCGGAGCATAGGGAACGAAGAACATATTTTTAGTTTCACCGTGATGATCAGCAAAGACTTGCGGGTTCCAGTAATGGAATTGTTCAACAACTTTTTGCGTCTCTATTTGAGAACAGGCAAAGGCGTCACGATTTAAATCAATCAAGTAATGATTATAATTTGTTTTCATCCTCCAATCACCCCGATGCTCGGATGCGTAAGGGTCGGGATTTCCATATTTTCCAACAAATGTTGCCTTAAACCATGAAACAGCCTTTTGGTGGCTGTCAGGGTTGTGTGGAAGGTTAATTATGACGACAGCATCTTTAAGGATCCTTTTCGTAGTTTCATCCTCTCCTGCACAAAGTTGATATGCAACAAGAATTCCAGCCTCAAAAGCACATGTTTCATCACCGTCTATTGCATAATTCAACCAAACAATTATTGGATTTGATTCAGATATCTTCTTTGCTTCTGATTCAGATGTAATTCTTGGATCTGTTAATTTTTTGATATTTTCTCTTATCTCATCAAGTCGTGAAAGGTTTTCAGGCGAACTTATGAGCAAAAGATACATTCCCCGTCTTTCATAGGATTCACCATATTTTACAACCTTAATACGATTTGATGATTTTGCAAGGGTATCAATGTAACGCTCCATTTCATAGTGCTCAGTTATGAAATCGCCAATTTCATACCCTAAAACTTGCTTTGGGGTTGGGATATATGTGTTGTAAACCCCATTTTTCCAAAATTTGAAATCATCAGCATTGCATATTGAAATTATCAAAAAAGACAAAAAAATTATGATGGATTTCCTCATAACGTTTAAGTTTTTATTTTTTAAGACGAAAACGAACGAGAGGAAGTTTTAAAAAGAAAAACCCGGCATCAGCGAGAAAGCTGAGCCGGGTGAATCAAGGGAAAGTTGAAAACTTTTCTACAAGACAACACCGAGTGAAATTCTATGCGCTTGTTTCAACCTGTAAAGATCTGAATAAGAATAGTCAAACTTCAATCTCACAGACGAACCCGGGATGCCAAGGTTCAAACCAGCTCCTGCATTCAGTGTAAATTTACCATGTCTTTCATCAACAGCGTACCTTTTCATTCCGCCAAATCTTATGAAGAACATTTCTTTGAAAGCAAATTCGCCACCAAAGAGACCAAGCGCTCTGTAATCCCGCTCGTCTCTATAATCAGCATTCAAAGTAAATCTAAAAGTTTCACCTTCAATCAAATTAAATGTTGCGCCCATTTGAAATGTCAAGGGCAATGACCATTCCTCAGTTTTAAGGTTTGCGATAACATCTGTAGGGTTTGAGCCTGCGGTTGGATATGGATCAACTTTTATAATTAAATCTCTCCCTTCAAGGCGCATCTTCGTTCCAAAATTTGTAAATGACATACCTATTTTCAATCCCCTGAATCCAGTATCATAAAGAGTTCCAATATCAAGGGCAAAGGCGCTGGCGGTTGAATGTGAAATTGTCTCCATAACATATTTTACACTCACACCGATTGAGAACTTATCAGTTAGTCTTCTCGCATAAGCAACGGCAAAGCATGCATCATAAGCGGAGAAGGTTTGACCGCTGGCTCCTTCAGTGTCAAGCCATGTGGTAATTGGCATATCTCCCATTGAAAGATATGTTATCCCAATTCCAACCGCACCCCATCTTCCAAGCGGAACACCCACACCAAGAAATGAAACATTTAAATCGGCAATCCAGTCAGTATTTGCAAACATCACTTCAGTTCTTTTCATCTGTGAAAGCCCAGCTGGATTCCAATAAACAGCTGATGGGTCGTTTGCATTTGCAACGACTGCGCTTGCAAGCGATGAACCTCGTGGATCAACAGGGATTTTAAGAAACGAAGCTGCTGAAGTTCCAACATTATCAAACTGAGCAAACACATAATTTAAGAGAACAATTGAAAGCAAAACCGTAATTATTTGAAACTTTTTCATTTTTCTCTCCAATTTTTTATTTTTCTCAAGATTTTTCAACCGCCCCGAAAGACGGGTCGGAAAATTTTTATTTGATAAGTGCAAACTTCCCTATCACTTCCCCAATTTTTCTCCCTGTTTCATCATAACCCTCAATATGATAAATGTAAACTCCAAAAGCTACCTCCTGCTCGTTATATG
Organism: Candidatus Kryptobacter tengchongensis; assembly: GCF_001458555.1. NCBI lineage: Bacteria > Pseudomonadati > Candidatus Kryptoniota > Candidatus Kryptobacter > Candidatus Kryptobacter tengchongensis. Next base: position 19,653 of record NZ_CZVH01000018.1, read on the forward strand.
TCTGTAAATTCCACCTTGCAATTGAACCACCCTCATGCTGTATAACTCTGATTAGATCACCAGCAACATTGTAAATTCTTATAATTGCCTTCGGCGGAAGATGATGAAATTGAACTTCCTTCTGAACCCCATATTTACCCGTCTCATATGGAGAACTAACAACATACGGGTTTGGAACTACTCTGATATTTTCAAGATCAGATGCAGTCATCGTTGTCGTTGTTTGTTTCACAGTGTTGAATTCATAAACATCATTCTTCGTTAAAATTTTATTTGTTACAATTTTAATTTTATCTCCTGGTGGCACGGAGACCGCTTCTGAATAAATTCTGACCCTGTATGGTATATCAGCAAGTGAAGTTGCGTTAAATTCACCAGGATTTGACTCAGGATATGGTTTGTTGATTATAAAGATTCTATCATAATCATCCCAGTTAAATCCAGTAGCTCCACGGTCACGAATTGCAGCATTTACCTTCGTATTTGTGGTCAAGTTCCATATCTCAAACGGAGCTGTCATCGTCGTCCCAAGTGGATTCAAAGATGAACCAACTTTTGGATAAACAACAGGAGTGCTCACAATTCTTATCTCATAATCTGCTGATAGCGCTTCTCTTGAAAGCGAATCAATAGTTGCTCCAGCATTCCCACCTTCAAATGTTAAATCAATCGTCCATGCATCATAAATATGAACGCTATCCCCATCAACAACCTCATTCCAGTTAACATCGGGAGGCAAATCTTGAACTGGTAAATACAAACCATCAAATATAATTGCGTTATCAAGCGCAGGCTCATAAAAGTATGGGTAATTCTTTATCGTATCACCATTTATCGCAACGACATATTTCCCATCCTGATCTTTTAAATCCATAAGCAACCCAAAAGGTGTATTCCCTTGTTTAAATGTTAAAGTGTATTTTTTCCCTGTTGTCTTCCCCGGGTCAAGAAGAGTGATCGGAATCTTAACACTACTATTTCCGCTTACATGCTTTGCTTCTTTATCAGCGCTACCAAGCGTAACACCTGAAGCAGGTTTACCTGGTATAACAGCAACCGTATTTGTTCCCTCCTTTGGATAACTTCTTATCGCATTTTCAAGCGGTGGTATGGGTCCATCATCATGGTCATAAGCAACAACCGCATACCAGTATTCATAACCGTTATTCACATTTCTATCAATGAAGTAATGCCTTATCCCAGCGTCACTTCCAAGGTTAAAATGTCTTCTCGTTTCGGATTCACCTTGAATTCCATTTTTTAGATCATAAATGGCAAGTGGGATCCATCCTTGGAACTGACCAAAGGCATCAATGATAGCTTCACCCCATGTTTGCCCTCTATCCGTGCTCTTGTAAATTTTATAACCTTCAAATGCATTATTCCCTGTTAACCTGTCATTTATATGGTCAATTGTTCCATCTGGTTTATAATAAATTCCTCTTTCTGAACGATCGTCCCAGTAAAGTATAACCATTCTATCACCCGCCACTGCTCTAACGGATGGCTCTGGCGGGGGTTCAGATGCACGATAACTATTGTTATAAAGTAATTGACAAAGCATTGCTTTTTTAAACAAATCTCTCTTGTTTCTCGCATGAATTGAGGCGAAGGTAAAAGCAAGCTGCCCTCCTGGAGGAAGGTTAAATGGTCCAGAGGCAACAACATAAGTTATATCAGGTCCATAAGAGTTCGGTGTTTGCGTCCAATCGTTTGGATGTGGGTTAACATTATGTGGTGGTGAAACCCCCGCTGATATTTGATCATACTCTGCAGTTTCAGTTTGCGGGGCTTCGCTGTATGGGAAAACTTGAAATGTAGTTATACCCATTGGTTGCCCTGTGGCAGGATTTATCGGCGTCTCAAGAAACTTTAGCCCAACCCATCCAACATTTGATGCAATTAACCCCTCAACTTTATCATCTCCATCCCACAAATATGTAAAATTCCAAAGCAATGAATCCTCACTGGGTGAATAACCCTCAACATCTGTCCCCGGCGGAATGAACGCTGCAAAATCATCAGTCCATTCATAAGCTCCTTGTTCGGGACAATCTGGATCATCATGAATACCAACATAAACATCATAAAGTGTATCGGTTCCTATGTTCGTAAGGATAAATCTAAAGATTATGAAGTCCTGATTCAAAAAATCATCCCATTGCAAGCCCCAAATATCAAGGCGAATGTCCATCGGTTTTGGCTTATTCCCAGCCTCAGGGTCATTATCTGTAACTACAAAATAAGCCTCTCTTTTTGCAACAACCTCACCGTTAAGAACCCCTGGAAATCCAGTTGAACCAACTGGCGGTTGATTATATGATATTTTTCTCGCATGAGCTGGGAGATCATTTAAAGATGGCCATCTTTGAGGCCAAGATTGCGGTTTGTCGCTAAACGCAATACCAATGTTATTTTTCTCATCAACATAACCCGCATCAAATCCCGGTAGAGGTTGATATTCTTCCTCGCTAAATCTTGCTGCTCCCCTTGTTCCGCTTGCAAAAAACTTGGTATAAGTTCCATCTGGATTTTTTTTCTTAGCTCCAACTATTGGTGCCATTGTCCATCTGTAAGTTATCCCACTCCTTGCCGGAAACTCCCAGCAAAGTCCCCATCTGTCATATCCAAGCGTTGCTGCGTTTGATATACGTGCCCACACATTCCCAACATCAAGAACTGACCTCTTTCTGTCCCCAGGACCAAGCGTCTTCGGCAGAGGTTTTAAGCCCCTTTGAGGGGCAAGGACAGTGTTATAATATTTTTCCTTCGTCATCCAGTTTGGATCTTCCTTAACATGGGCAATTAAAAGTGAAAATGACCCGAGAATGATAAACAAGAGAAGTAATGCAGTAACCTTTTTCATTTTTGACTCCGATTTTTTATTGATAAAAAATTAACATAGCCCGCCACTCAAGTGGCGGGAAAACCTTAATTTTAAATTTAATGATTAGAAATTCAATTCTATCCCGATCTCAACATGTCTTGGTGCGCTAAACCAATGTGGTCTGTGTCTGTTTTCAGGCGAAACAGCAGGATTTGTGCTATAATCAGGTCTTCCAGAATCATCAAAAACATTCAAAACATTCCTCTTATTCAAAAGATTTGTAATATCTGCCCAAAGCGTAGCATTTAAAAATCCAAGTTTAAATGTCTTATAAGCTCTGACATCAATATTGCCCGTCCAAGGTTGCCTTCCACTGTTTATTTCACCTGTAAGATAAGTGCCACGAGCATCCGTCGGAGTATATGGAAGACCACTGCCGAAATTACCAATAAAGTTCAACCCCCACGTATCGTAAATAACATTAAAGATAAAGGAGAGTGTATGCGGCTGATCCCACGCAAGCGTTGTGGTTCTTTTCGGCGGAATATAACCTGTCACAGATGCAGTATATGCCTCCCAAAAGTGTGTTGCCCAGTTATCCGCATTGCCTTCGGCTCTTGAATAAGTATAATTTATCTGAAACGCATAATGATTGCTTAATCTCTTTCTCAATGCAAACTCAATCCCTCTTGAATTAGCATAATCAAGATTTACAATTTGTGTGTAAGTGTACGGATCTCTGAAATATCTCTTCGTTGAGATATAATCATATGTGTCTTTGTAAAACGCGGTTATACTCATAACGATATCTTCACTTAAAATTACATCTGCCCCAACCTCATAAGCATGCGTTGTCTCAGGCTTTAAGTTTGGATTTCCAATCCTTGGCTCATAACCTTGAGCAAGATTGGGATATGGGTAATTTGGATTATTCTGGTTAAACCTCCTATAAAGGAAAAACATATCGGGATACTGGTAAAATTGTCCATAAGCGAAATGAATTTTTGCTCTATCTGAAATCGGGTGTGAAAAACCAATTCTTGGGCTTATATGCCATTTAGGCTTAACATTCCCAACCTTTGTAATATCAGCATTAGGATCAGTTGCCCTAAGGTCAATAACTTTATAAACATCTGGTGCCTTCGGATTTAAGTAATCAAAGCGAATACCAACATTTATGATAAGGTCTGAAATTTCAATTTTGTCCTGAATGTAAGCAGCAGCCTGAACCGGTCTGAATTTATAATAAGCAGTCTCATAATGACGCGTTTCTTCGGGTTGCAATGTATCAAGATGATCCCAATAATTGTTAACACCATTTATCCACCAATCACTTAAATCATACTGTTTATATTCAAAACCGAATTTAACAAAATTATATCTATCAATTTGGCTTGCAAAGCTTGCTGAAAATGTATTCGTCAAAACGAAATAATGTTGAACATAATCATCCATTGAGATAGCCATCACATCAACTTTGTCAATTCCCGCCTGTTGTAATCTTGAGATCAAATCAGGCGTTAACTTAGTTCCCTTTCTGATTGTATCACCATTGATCACATAATCTCTATAAAGCGGAAACCCCATCTTCAATGCGTCTCTCAACCATAAAGTCGCCCTGTAAGGACAACCAAACTCATAGTTTGAAGTAGAATCAAATAAGTTATTACCTCTAACAGGCGTAAATATCCTTGAGAAATCACCTTTAAGTTCCTCCTCATAGATGTAAAATTTATATCTTGTATTAAATTGCGAAAACTTAACCTCATAATAAGTGTTTCCACTCAAGGCATGGGTTAAATGAGCCGTGTAAAGTGTACTGGTTCTATAATTAGTCCCTTGAAATTCAGGAAGGCTTGGATCCTGCATTTTCAACAGGTACTGATACTTGAAATAATGGTCGTAACCTTTATTCTTTCTATCAGTTAATGCATAACCGAGGCGAAGTTTCAAGTTTTCAAAGAATTTGAATGTGAGTTTAGCATTACCCCTAACCCTACTGTCAAAGAAGCCAAGATTTTCATAGTTGTGTTGAATTATTCTGCCACCCGGGGTTTTATATGTCGGACCTGTAAATCTGTTTAAATAAGTTCTTGTGAAAGACCTATCACCGCTGACGAAAAATGTAGCGAAATCCTTACATGGGATGACCGGACCGCTAAGTGAAATCTCACCTCTGAATGTTCCCCAATCATTATCTTTCCATCCAAGTTTGCCAAATTGGTCTGTGCCGACTCTGAAATTACCAGCAAATTTAGGTCCTCCTTCCTGTGTCACGATATTAACAACCGCTGATTGTGCCTGCCCATACTCGGCATTAAATGTCCCAGATAAAATTGAAACAGAAGCAATCCCGAGTCGGGATATATCAAGGGCTGAACCCCCATAAAGCAAATCATCAACCCTTATACCGTCAACGACATAGCTTACCTCGGTTGTTCGCCCACCTCTGACATGTATTCCATTGTCTCCACCACCAAGTCCTCCATTATTTGCGGTGACAACGCCAGGGGCAAGGGTCATAACCTCTTGATATGAATTAACGGGGATTGATTGAATTTCTTGAGCTGTTACAGCTGTAACAGTTGAAGTTGCATCTTTTTGAATTAACCTTCTTTCTGCGGTTACAACAACTTCCTCAAGTTGAATTGCTTCGCTTGGCAACTCAAAATTAACCTCGGTTGTGAAATCAGGTAAAACCCTAACACCCCGTATTGTTACGGATCTGTAACCAACAAACGAAGCTTTAACATCATATGTCCCAACTGGAACATTCACAATTACATACTCGCCCTTCAAATCGGTAGCAGCACCGAATGCCGTCCCAACCAAAACAACATTTACACCGGGCAACGGCTCCTTTGTTTCTCTGTCAACTACCTTA
>NZ_CZVH01000019.1:0-25015 GCF_001458555.1 Candidatus Kryptobacter tengchongensis
CATATGCTTTGTAAAGTGCAAGAAGGAACTTGACAGCATTTTTAAATGCTTCACCCTCAAGTCCAAGTCCAAAGGCAAGACGTCTTGCTTGATAAGGCATAAATCCAACTTTAGGGTCAACATATTCCTTTAAAATTTTTTCAGGGCTTTCTGCTGCAATTTGTTCAATTTCAACACCACCTTCGCTTGAAACCATGACAACATTTCTTGATGTGCTTCTGTCAAGCGTTATCCCAACATAAAGCTCTTTTTGAATGCTCAAGCCTTGCTCAACGAGAACTTTTTTAACTATTTTTCCTTCAGGTCCAGTTTGATATGTGACAAGCTTTGCGCCGAGCATATTTTTTGCGTATTCATAAACTTCATCATAACTTCTTGCAAGTTTTATTCCTCCAGCTTTGCCCCTTCCACCTGCGTGAATTTGAGCTTTGACTACCCACACATCTCCACCGATTTCCTTTGCTACTTTAACGGCTTCTTCAGGTGTGAAAGCAACACGACCTTTGGGTACAGCGACGCCAAATTTTTTCAAAATTTCTTTCGCTTGATATTCGTGTATTTTCATTTTGTGTGCTTTATTTGTTTTAGTGAATTCCAAACCACTTTTTAACTATCTCCGCAACTACGGGATTCATAAGAGTTAAAGCGATAATAACGAGAACTATTAAAAGATTCAGCTTAAGGTTTAATCTCTCAATTTCCGATTTTAACTCCGCCCTTGTAGTTTGTAATTCAGCCCTTACAATTTCAATTTTCTTTTCAAGCTCAATTCTTGTGTTTTCAATTTTTCCTTCAAGTTCGGTTCTCACTGCTTCAATTTTGCTTTCAAGTTCGGTTCTTACCTTTTCAATTTTGCTTTCAAGCTCGGTTTTTACCTTTTCAATTTTTCCTTCAAGTTCAGTTCTCACTGCTTCAATTTTGCTTTCAAGTTCAGTTCTTACTTTTTCAATTTTGCTTTCAAGCTCGGTTTTTACCTTTTCAATTTTGCTTTCAAGCTCGGCTCTTACTGTTTCAATTTTCCCTTCAAGTTCAACCCTTGAAAGCATAATATCCGCCTTGCTTGCAAGCTCTTTTGTTAACTCATCTTTGAGTTCAAGTTTTTTCTCAATCCCTATCGTTTCAGCTTTTTGTCTCATTTCTGTGATAAAGTCTTCTATCATCTTCGTTATTTCAACAGCTTCATCCCTTCCAAATTTTCTTTCAAGTTTCTCATACAAACTAAATGGAATGCTCATAAAATGCCCTCCGGAAACTATTTAATTTTTTCAGATATCGCCTTACCTTGCAGGAATAGCAACAGATAGTCAGGTCCACCGGCTTTTGAATCTGTTCCGCTCATATTGAAACCACCAAATGGATGCACGCCAACTATTGCGCCCGTGCATTTGCGATTAATATAAAGATTTCCAACATGGAAAAGTTTTTTCGCTTTCTCAATCTTCTTTCTATTTTTTGTATAAACAGATCCAGTTAAACCGTATTCTGTATCATTTGCAATTTCAATGGCATGATCAAAATCCTTTGCTTTTATAACAGCAAGAACCGGACCAAAAATTTCTTCTTGGGCAATTCTCGCTTTTGGATCAACATCGGCGAAAATTGTCGGTTTAATATAATAACCTTCATCTTGCCGAACTGCTTCCCCACCTGTTAATAGCTTTCCTTCAGATTTTCCAATCTCAATGTAGGAGAGAATTTTTTGTTGAGCTGCAGCATTTATTACGGGTCCAACAGGATAATTATCTTTTGCAGGTCCAATTTCAAGTTTTTCTGTTTCAGAAATAAGTTTCTCAATGAATTTATCATAAACGCTTTCAACTACGATCGCTCTTGAACAAGCTGAACATTTTTGACCTTGATAACCAAATGCTGAAACCACAACTCCTTTAGCAGCTGCGTCAAGATCTGCTTCATCATCAACGACTATAGCGTCCTTTCCGCCCATTTCAGCAATTACACGCTTAAGCCATTTTTGCCCAGGTTGAACTTTTGATGCAAGTTCATAAATATGAATTCCAACTTCTTTTGAGCCTGTAAAGGCGACAAATCTTGTCTTTGGATGTGCAACTAACGTATCGCCAACGCTTGAGCCCGGTCCTGTGATGAAGTTTAAAACTCCATCTGGGAGACCAGCTTCTTTCATCAATTCGTAAAATTTTGCCCCTATAACTGGTGAATCACTTGAAGGTTTTAACACAACTGTATTCCCAGTTACGAGAGCTCCAACTGTCATTCCAAGTAAAATGGCGAGTGGGAAATTCCATGGTGGTATCACAGCTCCAGCCCCGAGCGGAATATAAACCATCTCATTTTTTTCCCCTGGATATTTTACCACAGGAGCTCCCTTTGCGTAATGAAGCATCCATCTGCTGTAATATTCAAGGTAATCAATCGCTTCTGCCACATCAGCATCTGCTTCAGCCCAGTTCTTGCCAACCTCAAAAACTTGCCATGCAGCAAATTCAAATTTTCTCCTTCTCAATATCTGTGCAGCTTTTAACATAATTTTAACTCTATATTCTGGCTTTGTCATGCTCCACTCTTTGAAGGCTTCATTTGCTACTTCAATTGCCCTGTTTGCAAGCTCTGCGTCTCCTTTTTGGAGAACCCCAACAACTTGATCTTTTTTAGACGGATTATAGGAATAAAATTTTTCTTTTGTCTTGATTTTTTCTCCGCCAATTATGATATCGTATTCTCTCCCGAGTTCGCTCTCAACTTTTGCGAGAGCTTTTTCCATTTTTTTCCTATTTTCGGGTTTGGAAAAATCAGTAAACGGCTCATTTTTAAAACGTGGCAGTTGCATTTTTCCCTCCTTTTTATTTTTGCTTTGTCAATCTATTTTAGTTGACTTTTTCAATCTTATTGAATCATCACCTCGGTTAATTTTTAATAAATTTAAAAATTTAAACTCTCAAAATTCAACCTTTCTGCATTTCTTTCAGTGCTTGGAATATATTCCCGGTGATTATTGTTGTTCCAGCTCCTATAAGCGTGTGCCATGTCCAAGCTATTTTTGTGTTTAAAATAACATAAACCATGACAACAATCCCAGAGATAAATCCAACGAGTGCACTTGTTTCATCAATTTTTTTGAACAAAACTCCAAGAAGAAATGTCCCAAGCAATCCACCGTATGTAAATGATGCAATGCTTAAGGCAAGTTCAACAACTGTTTTTTCTGTTTTCATGAAAAAAATCGCTGATCCAACGAGAAGAAACGCCCATATTGCTGTTATGATCCTTGAAACGATCAACTCTTTTCTTTCATCCGTATTTTTCCCGAAATATGGTTTATAAATATCAATCATTGCAGAAGAAGCAAGTGAACTCATTGAGCCCGCAAGAGTTGACATAGCAGCTGCAAAAAGCCCAGCAATTATTAATCCCGAAATCCCAGAAGGCATATATTTCACTATAAAATCAGCGAAGACCTCATTTGGATTCATGTTTTCACCGTTATAAAAAGTGTAAAGCATCAACCCGATGAATAAAAACATGAAAAATTGAAACGCAACTATAAAACCTGTGGTAATTAACGCCTTTTGACTGTTTTTTAATGAGTTAGTTGTAAGAAGTCGTTGAACTATGAGTTGATCAGCCCCATGAGAAGCCATTGAAAGAAATGCACCACCTATTAAGCTCGCAAATAAAGTATATGGTTGAGAGAAGAACTCTTTCAATGGTTTATCAAAACCCCAGTTTATGATTTTAAATTTATCCACTGAAAAATTTAACACATGCAAGATTCCACCGTCAATTTTACCTGCCAGAACAACAATAGCTGCGATAGCTCCACCTATATAAATGAACATCTGCACAACATCCATCCATATAACTGCTCTAACGCCTCCGATGAATGTGTAAAGAAAGGTAACGAGGGAAACTATGGCAATTGAACTTACATAGATTTGAGCATCTGACCAATTGGCGAATTGTTCTGAATTTTTCAGAATTATAGCAAGCGGTATTGCTGTTGTGAAAAGCCTTACACCATCAGCAGCAAGTCGTGTTAGCATAAATACAATAGAGGCAAAGTTTCTCACCTTTCGCCCGAACCTTAAGCCGAGGAATTGATACGCAGTTGCAAGCTCACCCCGATAATAAGCAGGTAAAAGAAGAAAACTCACAATAATTCTGCCAAGAATATAGCCAAATGTAAGCTGAAGGAAATTTAGATTTGTTGCATATGCAACCCCGGGTATGCTTAAAAATGTTAATGCGCTTGTTTCCGTTGCTACAACGGCAAAACAAACAGCAAGCCATGGCACTTGCCTTGCACCAAGAAAATAATCAACCGTGCTTCTTTGTTTTCCCCCGGAAATTATTCCAAAAATAAGGACACCGAAAAGGTAAAGAACTATGATTAACCAATCAATTAAACCGAAGTTCATGAGGTTTACTTTTTTGTTTTTGAGAAGATGGCTTCTTCAACTGTGGGGTAAATCTGGAAAAGTGAGTCAAGTTTAACGATTTTTAATAAATTTAAAACCTTATCTCCAACACCAACGAGAATTGTCTCCCCATTGTTCTCCCTCATTCTCCTCTCACAAAGTAAAAGTGAACTCAGACCAGAACTATCACAATATTCAACTTGAGACAGGTCAATTATCAATCTTCTCACACCGCTTTGGCATAGAGCGAGAAACTCTGCTTTCAGTTCTGGCGAGATCGTCATATCAAGTTTTTTTTCTCGGAGTTTAAAGACTATTGTATCTTTGGATGGTTTTGATATTTCAAAGTTCATAAAGCAAAATTTTTGTTAAAATATGCTTAACGAACCAATCATACCTGAATAAGCTGATTTTAAATCTGTATTCCTGCTTATCGCAAGTTGAAAGTTATAGAACAAATCGGCATTGTCTCGTTTGAAACCAATTTTAACTCCAGCGTTAAGCTCCTGACAAAGCCATGCGTTGAAAAGGTCAAAATTAAAACTCATATCAATTGCAATGTCATATCTGAATAGAACGATCTTTTTAATAAAATTTTTCTTCGGAAGACCAAAAATTGAAATGCTATCCTCTGTGACCTCAATGAAGCGATATTTCTTAATTGTGAAGTATTCTTTAAAATCCGATGTGGCTATAACCGTTATGTTGTATCTTCCTGGGATGTTCTTTAACATCTCATAAGCAATCATGAATTGCTCTTTTTCTCTTGGCATTATCACGGCTATATATCTTGCCCTTTGGAATGCCTGCGTGAAATTAACAATTTTTTTCCCTCTGACACCGCTTCTTAATTTTGCAAAAGCGATTATAATTTTTTGAAACAGATTCTTCATTTATGAATTCATCATTTTGATCTTCTTCCTCGTATAAATGCCTGGCGAATATACTCTTTGTCATAGAAGTAATATGAGAGTCCAAGCTTTAAAGCAATGAACCCATCTTTATCTTTTGTGGATGGATTTCCATCAAGGTCACCTCTTGTAGTAAGGTTATATGAAGCTGAGAAGTCAATGGATATGAAATGTTTTACATACATATTTAGCCCGAGACCAAATCCAGCTGTCGGTGTATTCCTGCCCATATAATCGCTTTTATTGGGTTGATAATGAATTATTCCACCGGAGACGAAAAAGTAAGGATCAGATTTACTTCTTGGGACAATGTGGAACTCACCTTGCAATTCACCAGCTATCACTGTGCTCCAGTTTTTTACATTTGTATTTTTATCTCTAAATCCAACCCATCCTCCGGAGAATTTTCCAGCAATTGATAAGAAATCAAAAACGCCCAATCTCACCTTTGCATTTCCGATTGGTTGAACATCTGGCTTTGATTGACCTTGAAAAATTGAAACACCAACATCAGCGCCAAAACCAAATTTTCCAGGCAAAGTTTGAGAGAACAAAAAATTACTCACTACCCCAACTAAAACTAAAAATAAAGTTTTACGCATTTTTCCCTCCATTTTTATTTAATGAGTTCAAGGAATTCTTCCTCAGTTATTATCTTAACTCCAAGTTGCCTTGCTTTGTCGTATTTTGAACCGGGATTTTCACCAACGACGACATAATCAGTTTTTTTGCTCACGCTGTTGCTCACTTTTCCCCCGAGTTCCTCAACTTTCTCCTTTGCCTCTTCACGAGTAAAGTTTTTCAATGTCCCTGTGAAGACAAATGTTTTTCCGGCGAGTTTTTTCTTTGCTTTTTCCTCCGGTTTAATTTCAAAATTTAATCCAGCGGTTCTTAATTTTTCTATCAATTCAAGGTTTCTCTGGTCGTGGAAGAATTTATAGACGCTCTCAGCTATCCTTGGTCCAATGCCATAAACTGATTCTATCTGCGATGGCGTTGCCTTCATAAGTTTATCAATTGAGCCGAAAGCATCTGCAAGAAGTTTCGCAGTTTCAGAGCCAACATACCTTATACCAAGTGCGTAAAGAACGCGATGAAACGGTTGTTTTTTGCTATTCTCAATTGAGTTTAACAAATTTTGAACGCTTTTTTCACCGAAACCTTCAATCTTTACAAGTTTTGGTTTATGTTTGTGAAGTTCGTAAATATCGGCATAGTTTTTCAAGAAGCCAAGTGTAACAAGTTTATCAACGATTGCTTCACCAAGCCCTTCTATATCCATTGCCCCTCTTGAGGCGAAATGTTCAATTCTTGCTCTTACTTGTGCTGGACATTCTGGATTTTCGCAGTAGTAATTTGCCTCCCCAGCAGGTCTTTCAATGGGTCCTCCACAAACGGGACATGTTTTAGGAAACTCAAATGGAACTGCTTCAGGTGGACGCTTTTCAAGAACAACGCCAACTATTTTCGGAATTACCTCGCCGCTTCGCTCAACTATTACGGTATCACCAACTCTTATATCTTTTTCTTTGATATAATCCTCATTGTGAAGAGTTGCTCTCGTTATAATTACACCGCCAAGTGGAACAGGTTGGAGTTCAGCAACTGGGGTTATTGTTCCAACCCTTCCAACTTGTAAGGTAATTCCAAGGAGTTTTGTCTGTGCTTGCCTTGGTGTGAACTTAAAGGCAATCGCCCACCTTGGGCTTTTTGCAATTGCCCCGAGGATTTCCTGCTGGCGAATTGAATCAACTTTGACAACAATCCCGTCAATTTCATAAGGCAATTCATCTCTATGATCTTCCCAATATCTCCAGAAATCAATCACCTCATCTATGTTTTCGCAAAGTTTGATGTGTTCACAAACAGGGAAACCAAGGCGTTTCAGTATTTGCAAATTTTCATAGTGACTTTCAAGTTCAACATCTTCAGCCAGGAGATAATATGCGAAGAATCTCAATGGTCTCTGCGCGACAAGCTTTGGGTCTTGAAGCTTCAAAGTTCCAGCGGTTGCATTTCTTGGGTTTGCAAAAATTCTTTCTCCAAGGCGTTCCCTTTCTTCATTTAATTTTTCAAAATCGGTTTTGTTCATATAAACCTCACCACGAACCTCAATGTTTAAGAACTTTTCATCAGGGTTTATTAATCTCAAAGGGATTGAACGAATTGTTTTTATATTGTTTGTTATATCATCTCCTTGAACCCCATCACCACGTGTTGCCCCGAGGACAAGAATCCCGTTTTCATATTTTAATCTCACAGCAACACCATCAAATTTTAACTCAGCGACATATTTATATTTTTCCCCCTCAAGAAGTTCAGCAACTCTTCTATCAAAATCTTTTATCTCTTCAATTGTGAAAGCGTTATTTAGACTTAACATTGGGCTTGGATGTGTAACGGTTGGAAACTCCTTTGTCGGTTGCCCACCAACTCTTTGCGTTGGCGAATCGGGAGTGACAAGCTCTGGATACTGCTTTTCAAGCTCAATCAATTCTCTCATTAACATGTCATATTCAAAATCAGAAATTATAGGTTCTGCGAGAACATAATATCTGTAATCATGCTCTCTTATTTCTTTCCTCAACTGTTCAATCCTCTCAATAATTTTCGGATCAATCTGCCTCATAGTTCGGTGATTCAAATTTTTTTAATTTACCTTTGAATTGAAGCAGATTTAAGTTTTTCTCTGTCAATAACATAATTTCTCACGACTGCTCCCTTTTTCCCAACCGGTTCAAGTTCATATCCATTGAGTATAAATTTTATTCCACCGGCATTTCCAATCGTGAAATTAAAATTATTCTTAGCTTTTAAAGTTAAACTTGAATTCGGTGGCATAAGGAATTCCTTAACCTGAGCACTATCAATTATAACATTAAACCATACAGAATCGGTTGAAATTATTCTCAAATCAAGGCTATCAATTTCAGATGTTGTTTGTTTTATGTTATTTTGGACTTGCCCAATTTTTGAAATTTCTTCAACTGCTGTTTCAAAACTTTTTTTCTCAATGGGTTTCTTTTCTTCTTTATCAACCCCGACGAAGATAAAAACGACAACAAGTATCAAAACAAATGCACCGATTATCCAGAGAACATTTTCGGAGAGAAAGGAAGAGAAATCAAACTGGATTCGGGCACTTTCTTTTTTTTCAGTTACAGGTTTAAGCGAGGCGATTTCGTTTTCAAACTCTTTTATAACTTCATTTGGATTTAGACCCACAACCCTTGCATAACTTCTAATAAAAGCTCTAACATACGGCTCAGGAGCGAAATCATAAACCCCATTTTCAATTTTTTCAAGAAATTTTTCGCTTATCCTTGTTTTTTTTGAGATGTCTTTAAGGGTTAAATTCCGACCCTCACGCGCTTGTCTCAGGATCTCAGCAACACTCATCTTGTTCCATTTTAGTTTTCAAAATAATTTAATAAAATTAATCCTTTAATCAAACTCGCTGGAAAAACATATTCGGGAAGGGGTTAAGAAGGGAATTGGTGGGCGCTGCAGGATTCGAACCTGCGACCTCTACCGTGTGAAGGTAGCGCTCTTGACCAACTGAGCTAAGCGCCCAAGCTTTGTGATATTAATTTAATAAACCCACATTGAAAAACGCAAATCCCCGCCACTAATTTCGTTTTCTAACTTGGGATGGTTAATTTGTGGGCAATTGAATTTATCCTTGCCTTTATCAACTCATCCGTTGGGTTATGTTTAAGCATCAGCTCGTAGCATGAAAGAGCATTTTGAAACTCACCTGCACCAAGATATAAAAGCGCAAGAAGCTTGATCGCATCATAAAAAAAGCGTGAATCCTCGCGAGTCCCAAACCATTTCAGAACATCAATCGCCTCATTAAACTTACTTAATCCAGCAAGACATACCCCAAGGTTATATCTTATCTCATCATCATCTTTGAATTGAAGCGCCAGTTTCAAATTGTTAACAGCCATCTCCAGATCTCCCTCAACCTGTGAAATACCTGAGAGAACTTTGAAAATATAAAAAGATGGTTTTACCCCCGAGATATATCTTATAAGTTGAATGGCATTTTTGTTTCCGTTTTTATATTCTTCAACGAGAAAATCAATAAATTCTGTGTAAAGTTGTTCGCTTGATATAAATTTGAGAAGATGTTCTTTCACTTTATTAAGATTTCCCTCTTTAAAGTAGCAGATTCCCAGTTTAAAGTTGATTTCTTCTGGCTCAAAAAGGTTTTCAAATGCGATGTCAAGTGTTTTACCTCTTAAAACAGAATGTAGGTTTTTTAGCGCTTTTTCAAAAAAGTTTTTCGCAAGTGTAAAGTTTGATTTTCTCATATAAACAAGCCCAGCCTGATAATATGAACTTACTTGAACTGGGGCAAGTTTTGAGGATTTAACAAAATATTCAAGCGCTTGCGAAATGTTTCCTATTTGTATCTCGTATCTTCCAAGTATGTTGTATATTTGCGCCCGAAGAGAATCGCCAAGATTTGAGATTTCTTTAGGTATTGAGATCGCTTTTTCCAAAAATTTAATCCCTTCCTCTTTTTCTTGCATTAAAATTTTTGTTATGCCGATATGATAGCAGGTATATGCGTCGTTTGGATTTTCTTGAAATTCTTCAAGCAAAATTTGAAGATTTCGTTCATATTTTTTTCGCATAGTTTCATCATCTTGAGCATACCCAAGGTGTGTAATTGTTATATCTGTTTTCGCGAATTTCCCGCCAACTTTTAAAATTGAAGGTGAAATTTGTTCGTGAATTTTTCTCTCAAATTTAACTCCGCTCTTCTTTCTGAATAATCTCGGGTATTCTGCTATGGAGGTTTTCCCATCTTTATCTGTATTCAAAATCCTAACATATAAACCGTCAAAGCTTAGATTGAGGTATTTTCTAATTTTTTCTTTTTGTCCTGGGTTTAATCTTTCATCAGCGTCAAGCACAAGGATCCAATCACCAGTTGCATGCTTTATTGATTCATTTCTCGCAATGGAAAAGTCATTTTTCCATTCAAGGAAGAAGACTTTTGCACCATAAGAGCGAGCAATTTCAACTGTTTTATCCGTTGAACCAGTGTCAACGAGTATTATTTCATCAACGACATCTTTTACGCTTTCAAGACATCCGGGGAGAAAACTTTCTTCGTTTTTAACGATCATACAGAGTGAAAGTCTCGGCATTTTGGTTTTTCTCGTTTGTTGTCAATGGGATAAAAATTTCGTTATGTTTAGGTTTCTTTTTCCCGAGAAAAATTTCAGTTGGGGGTGCTCCCCATTTTTCAACGAAGATTTTTTCATTTTGTTTAAGAATATGGATATATTTTTCCCTTCCATTTGCATTAAAGCTTTTTGAGCCAAAATGATGTATGAAAACATCTTTGGCAATTGCTATTTTAAATCCTGCGAGGACTGTTCTAAGACAGAAATCATCATCCTCAAAGTTTCCTGGTGAAAATCTCTCATCAAAGCCTCCAATTATTTCAATCACTTTTCGTTTTATAAGCATGCATAACCCTGCAACTCTTGGAAATATAAGCTTTTGTCCTTTGTTTTTTTGATATAAGTCCTCCGAAAATTTTAAAAGTGAAATTTCATCTACTTTTTCTCCTTTCAGGTAAAATTTTTCAGCACCATCAAGTTTTTGCAAGCCACTAACATAATTGCTCATCGGAGCCACTATGCCAATTGTGGGATCATCAATAGTGTGAGCGATTAAGCGTTCAATCCATTTATCTGTAACTATGACATCATTATTTAAAACAACAATATATTCCCCCCTTGATAAAGCAATCCCTTGATTTACAGCTTTTGGAAATCCATAATTTTGTGGATTAGTTATGACCTTAACAACTTCACCAATAGTTGCGCTAAGCGATGACAAATAATCTTTTGTTTCATCTGTTGATGCATTGTCAACAACGATGATTTCATACGATACATTTGTAAATTTTTGAATGCTCTCAATTGCAAGCTTTGTGTGCTTAACTTGATTGAAAACAGGGATGATTATTGAAACAAGAGGAAGGTAATTTCGTTTTGCGTTGTTTAGCTGAATTATTCTAAATTTAGCTCTTTCATTTTTAGGGTCTACCTCAAGAACTTTTTTATAGAAAAATTCAGCGTTTTGACCGTCGCCCAATTCTAAGCAAATGTCCGCTATATTTAGAAGTGTTTCAACATCATCAGGCATTATTTTTAAAATCTCGCGATAGGATGAGAGCGCTTGCTCAAGTTCCCCTCTCTCAATAAATATATCAGCAAGGTTTTTCCAAGCTGTTATGTTATTTCTATCATGGTAAGTTGATTCTTTAAGATGGGAAATCGCTGAGTTAATATCATTGGAATTATATTTCAATATCGCAATATCGTTGTGGATTTGTGAGAGAAGAGATTGAAGTAAGTTGAGATTCCGAATTCCTGTCTTAGCTTCATTATCTTTCCCTAACCAATTTAATACCCTGATATTGTGATAAGCCCTTGAAATTTCTTTTATCGCATATCTTAGAGCGAGATAAAAATATCTTTCTGAAAGAATTAAGTTATTTTCAGAATACATCGTCCTTGCAAATTGAAGCAAAGACTCAGTTGTAAATTCAGATTCAGCATCAAGTGAGAAAAATTTTCTGCCTTTCCAATTTTTGGGTCTATTGTCATCATACACTGCTCTTTTTATAGCTTCAAGATAACTATGTCCGAACTTCAAATCTGGTTCAAGATAGTTGCCCTCGCCCCATTCGTTCCATGCGTTTATGAAAACAATTCTATGCTCTGGTTTTCTATTTTGAATTCTCTCTATCTCAACCCTTAACCATTTCTCAAATATTTCAGGTGATGGATTTGTCAGAATAAAAGGTTTAAATCGTTTCCTTCTTGCAGTGTTGTCCCATCCTGGGGTAACGCATGCGAATACATTATTTGATTGCTTCATAAACTCTTCGTTTACATCCGACATTAAATTGACAGTCTCAGTGTAATCAAATATAAAGCTAATTTTATCTAGCGAAAGCCCTTTTTTAATTACTTGGAAATTTATAATAATACTAAAGAATGGCTGAAATATGAGCTCACCATCAAATCCAGTTCCTCTCCAATTTGATACGTTATCTGCTGAACATTTTATTGAAATTAAAAATAAATCAAACCCATTATCTTTCGCAAGTCGCCTCCAAAGCTTAATCATATCTTTAAGATCAGGAATCTGCCCCGGACGATATATCAAGAAAGCCGGTTTACCCTCAATTTTAAAATATCTTTCATCTTTAAAAAATTTAAGCAACCAGTTAAAATGTTCAACATGATCCATTATCCCGCCGTAGGTTTGCTTCATGATGATTTCGTTATCAAGTCCATCCCATCTTCTCGTCCAGTTTTCGTTTGCCCAAGCGAGGCAGAATGGGAAATCAGGTTTACCTGATTCTAAAATTTCAATCAATGGTCTTTCAAGTAATAATTTTCCATTGAACCAGTAATGCCAGTAACAAAATGCGTCTATTCCATATTCTCTTGCAAGCTCTGCTTGCATTTCTCTTGTTTCAGGAACTCTCAAGTCATAAAATCCAGTATCAGCTGGAATGCGAGGTTGATAATGCCCTGGGAAAAGAGGTTTTGATGTTGCTACCATCCTCCATTCGGTAAACCCCTTTCCCCACCACTTGTCATTCTCTGGAATTGGATGAAATTGTGGGAGGAAAAAGGCAATAACCTTTGCCCTTTTTTCTTTCTTTACTTCATCAAATTCCGTTTCAATTTCTACATTCTTATCTACTTTCACACCCCCTTCTTCAAAATTGCTTATAAATTCATCAACTGCATTTATAACTTCCCCAACAGGGATTCCTGATGCGGGTCCGAAATCATTATATATTAATTTTACATTTGCTCCATTTGCGTAATCTCCAGTAAATGGCATGTATCTTTTGAAATTTCGGTAATGTCCAAGTAATACTACTCCAGGTGTCTCAACAGCATTTGCAATATGAGCTGGTCCGCTATCAACACCTATAAATAGCAATGAGCGACGGATAACCTCAGCTGTTTCAAGTATTGTTGTTTTGCCACATAAGTTTATAAAATCATTGAAGTTATATTTTTGAAGTATAGACTCAGTTCCAACTTCTACTATAGAGAGCTTATGTTTTTTTAAAATATGCTCTGCAAGTTTAACCCAATTTTTATCAATCCAATCTCTTGATTTCTCATTTGAAGAGCAATGAAAGACAATATATTTCAGAGGCAAGTTTAATGAATCAACTTTATCTTTTGCTTGTTTAGTTATATACACCCTTGGTTTTCCATCAATAGATGGCAACCCAGCCGAGCGAGAGAAAGCGGAAAGTAAACTGCCAAGAAAATAATAATTTTCCGCCGTCACTATAACTTTCCCATTGATGTTATTAAGTGGGATATCGCAAGTAGGGCAGATTCTACCGTGAATGTGAAGGTCAACCACTTTGTCAAAAATACTACTCCTTTTAAGTTCAATCCATTCGGTTAAGCAATTTACAACAAGGGTTTCATCTATATATGGATTAGGGTTAATCAATTCTTCATATTCCTCTCTGACACACCAAGTAATATGTGCATCAGGATATTTTGCTCTTAAATATCGTGAAACTGGCTCACATGCGATGATATCTCCCATATGTTCAACCAAACCAATTCCATTTTTTAATGGCTTAATTGAATTTTTAAATGAGGATTTATAATCTGTAGGCTTTAACTCTATATCATCTACATTTATTTTACGCTTTGCTATTACAATCATATCCTCTCTTATAATTCCTGGCAGAATTTCAATGATATCAAGCCCAGCTCTGTCAAAGAGTAAATATATATTTTGCTCATTGAAGAGAAATAGGTGTTCTTCAGGTTTAAAATGGAGCCATTTTTCCCCCTCACCCTTATAATTTGGTGTTTGAAAGATACAAATTCCATCCTCATTTAAAATTTTTGCAACATGTTTTAACGCTTTGAGTGGGTCTGTGAAATGTTCAAGGACATCAAAACCAGCAACAACATCAAATTTTTCAATCGGTAGATCAACATCAGGAAATAAACCCGGGATAATTTCTTTAAGATTAAACTTGTTTTTGGCAAATTCACATGTTTTTTTATCTACTTCAATGCCCACAACATTTTTGACTCCATTTTCTTTGCAGAAGTATAGAAATCCCCCGTGAGCACAGCCAATTTCTAATAATGATTCTGTGTTTCGTTTAAATATTTTAAGAATTTTAAACCAAATTGGAATTCTATCCCTGAAATCTACTTCGGCTCTTTCTTGGATAGATGGATAACCAAATTTATTTGTCACATAATCGTTCCAATATCCATCAAAGGTATAGAAATTTTCAAGTTTTTGCCTTGATGGAATATCTTTTACGATAAAAGTTTTGCAATTTTGACACTCGTAATATGAAGGGTGAGCACATGGTTTTAAAATTCCTCCGCACCAGCATCTGCGAGATTTCATATTTTTATCTCTTTTTTCTTTTTTATCGGAATATTTTTTTCAAGTCTTTAATGCTGAAATTAAAGTAATTTGCGATGTCATCCGATAAATAGATGTGAAAAAACACCAAGGCAAGGATGCCTTGGGAAATTTAAAACAAACAAAAACAAGGAGGTTATTAGCCATGGCATTCTCACAGGGAACACGCATCAACACCAACATCGCAGCGATGAACGCTTATAATGCTCTTAACGACATCAATCGTGAGCTCGGCGTTCATCAACTCCGCCTTGCGACAGGCAAAAAAATCAATTCTGTTTCCGATGACCCTTCTGGTTACACGATTGCCAAGAAATTACAAGCAAGAAGTCGTGGGCTTGCTCAGGCAATCAACAATGTCGGTGATGCCAAAAATGTTCTCTCAATAGCGGAAGGCGGATTGCAAAAGATCAACGATTTGCTTGTCTCAATTAAAGAGCAAGTGACAAGGGCTGTAAACGGTGGTTTAAGCAATGATGAATTGCAGGCAATCGCGACGCAGATCAATGATTATATGAGTGAGATTGATGATATTGTTAGACAAACTAAGTTCAACGGCATGCAATTGCTTAATGGTGCTGGCGGTGGTGCTTGGGTTACTGGAAGAGCCTTCCAAATTGGTAGCGATAGCGGTGATACGCTTACAGTTAAATTTGATATAACTGTTGATAGCACGCTTATTAAATCTTCAGCAGTTGTAACAAGCGATTTGACAAGTTCGTTTATCACAACAGTTGATAACGCTATCAGAACAGTAACCCAACAGTTGCAATATGTTGGTTCACTTGTCAATCGTCTTGATGTGAAAGAGGCGAATTTGATTGTTTCAATGACAAACACGGAAGCAGCAGCAAGCAGAATCTTTGATGCCGATATTGCCAAAGAACAAGTTGAGGTCGCCAAACTTTTGATACTCCAGCAAACAGCAACCGCTCAACTTGCTCAAGATAACGCTGCTCCACAAGGAGTGCTTGCATTGTTTAGATAATCAATGGAGATGATGACGCTGGGACGATAGACACTTAACCTCGGGGGTTGCCACACTTGGCAACCCCCATCATGTTTAAAAATAGCACAACAAATATAAACTTTTAAGCAAAATGCAAGAGAAATACATAGAGAATGAAATTCTAAACCTTTCACCCGTTGAACTCATTCTAAAAATTTACGATGTTGCCATCATAAGCTGTAAAAGAAAAGACGCAGAAAGAGCGAATAAAGCAATAACTGAACTTATTGCCTCGCTTAACTTTGATTATAAAGAAATTGCTTTGAGTTTATTTAAACTTTACCACTACTGTCAATATGAGATAAGGCGTGGGAATTTTGATAATGCGGTTGAGATTTTGAAAGAACTTCGTGATGCTTGGGCAAAGGCTTTCAACTTAAAATAGGAGGTAAAAATGTCTTTTTATCTTAACGCAAGTAGTGTCATTAATCCGATTGATAACTTGATACAGATGTTTAAACAGGCGGAAGGCAATAAACTTATTAAGCCAGTTGAAACGCAGAAAAATTTAATTCAAACGAAAAATTCAACATTTCTTGAGTTGAAAACAAAGTTAAACTCGCTTTTTTTAGCGGTAAAAGATTTATCAATCGTAGGGGCAAACTCAAAATTTCAGGTTAAAACTGCCGATATCTCAGATCAAACAGTTTTATCAGTCAGCGTTGAATCATCTGCAACTCCTGCAAATCATACAGTTTTTGTTCAACGACTTGCCAAAGAAGAAACAGTCATCTCTTCAAAGTTTTCAAGCGATGGAATGGAAATTTTGACAACAGAAGGAACTGGAACGAAAACAATAAGACTTACAATAAATGGCACTTCAACCGATTTAAACATCTCAATTTCAAGTGGAGATACAAATAAAACAATTTTAAATAAAATTGCCACCGCTATAAATTCTTCAACTTCTGACGCAAGTGCAAGCGTTATAAATGATACAAGTTCAACCACACGGCTTGTTATAAAAAGCAAGAACACGGGGAGTCAGTATGCTATTACTCTTTCTGACATTTCTGGAACTTTGCTCGCAAATATCGGGCTTGATTCAAATGTGGTTTCAAATAGAATTTCCTCAACGGATACATCGGGTGGATATCTCTATAGTGATGTTAACTTGCTTGATGCGGAAATTATCGTTGATGGGATAACAATAGTTCGGAGTTCAAATAAAATAAATGATGCCATCTCTGGCGTTGCAATTGAACTGAAAAAATCTCAAAATGCTGGAGACACTCCCGTATCAATTACAATTAAAAATGATGCGGTAAAAGTTAGGGAGGCAATTGATTCCTTTATCAAAGCCTACAACGATTTGGTTAAGTTCATAAACGATAAAACAAAAACGACATCTGATGGGGTGCGCTCTATCTTTAGCGGTGATTATACGCTCATGAGGTTGAAAACTGATTTAAGACTTAAAGTAAGCGGTCAAGTTTCAACAGGTGCTTTAAGATTTTTAAGTGACATCGGGATAAAAACAAACCAAGATGGAACACTATCAATCTCTGATGGCGCAAAACTTGACAGGTTAATTTCAACAGATGTCTCACAAGTTGAATCGCTTTTCAATTCATCTGATGGAATTGCCGTTAAATTGAAGGAGTTTATAAATCCATTTGTTCAAATCGGCGGAGTAATTGACCAGCGAGTTAATTCTGGAAAAGAACAAATAAAACAGCTTGATGAGAGGATAAAGTCTTTAAATAGCTTGATAGATCAAAGGGCGGAGGCTTTGCGAAAACAATTTGCGCAACTTCAATCTCTTTACTACGCTTTTACAAGGCAACAAACAATGATTCAGCAATTAACACAAATTCTTATGCCATGATACAAGAGATAAAAGACATATCAACGCCACAACCAGTCAATCAAAACATGGCTGAATTTAGGGAAGCGAAGACAGTCATTAATGAAAAAGGTGACAAGGAAACGAAGCGTGAGGTATCAGTTGAAGAGATTGAAAATATAATAAAAGAGTTAAATAAGTTTATTCAAATTTTCAACACGAAAGTTGCTTTTGAAATTGACGAGGAAACGAAGAAAACGATTTTGAAGATTGTTGATGTTGAAACAAACGAAATAATTCGCCAGATCCCGCCCGAAGAACTTTTAAGGATTTCAAGAAGGATAAGTGAATTACTTGGATTGATAATCAATGAAAGGATTTAGCTCAAATACTCAACTTTTGCAGTTGATTTTTGATGAGCTTCGGGAGATTTTAAAGATAACGCTTTTAATTCGTGAGATGGTTTTAAAAGAAGAATTTGAAAGGTTACCCGATTATCTTTCACAGCGTGAGCAAAAAATTGAGAGGTTGGCTGAACTTTTAAACGAACTTAAAGGAATAAAAAATGAAATTCCGAATTTCCAGCAGGTAAAGTCTGAAATTAAAACAATTTTTGATGAAGTGCTAAAGATTGAGGCTGAAAATGCCGATAATATAAGAGAAAAGATGAAAGAGATTTCGGAGGAATTAATAAAGCTCATTGAGCGCAGGAAAATTTTAAATTATTTGAGGTGAAAAATGAAAATAAATGAAATAAGTGGGAAAATACCGTTACCTGAAGAAAACAGCGGGAAAGGAGCGCAGAAGTTGGGAGATAAAAAAGATAAAATTGAAATTTCGGGCGAGGCAAAGGAACTTTATAAATTAACAAGAATTGAGAAAATTGAAGAAATAAGGAAAAGGGTTGACGCAGGCTTTTATAACTCTGATGATGTAATTGACAAGGTTGCAGAAAAGATTTACGAGCATTTGAAAATGAATAGATAATCCAGAGCCCCTTAATTACAGCACCTCCCCGCTTAACTTGGTTGCTGACCCCGAACTTTTTTGTTCGGGGTTTTTTATTTTTAACTTTTTGAAAATTTCAATTATTCCGCATATATTTTTACCAAGTTTATTCATTGAGAAGATCCAAATTGTAAGAGTTTATCCTTTATGAGGCTTTGAAATTTTAGTATAGTTTTAATTTAGGTGATTTCGGTCGTTTTCTTCTATAAAAAATTTGGAGACAATGATGCGACCGACAAGGGCGGAGATTAATCTTTCCGCATTTGAGTTTAATTTTAACCAAGTTAAAAAGCTTGTCGGTGGGGGAACAAAGATAATGGCGGTTGTCAAAGCAAATGCCTATGGACATGGGGCTGTTGAAATATCAAAATCCGCTGTTTCGCTTGGCGCTGATTATCTTGCGGTTGCAATTCCAGAAGAAGGAGTTGAATTAAGGAAAAATGGGATTAACATACCAATCCTTGTCTTCACCCCAGCATTTGAGCATCAAATGGAGCTTTTTATCAAGTATGATTTAACAGCAACGATAACCTCACTTCATGAAGCAGAGAAATTCAATTCACTATGTGAAAAATTTGGTAAGAAGGTAAAATGTCATATTAAAATTGACACGGGAATGGGAAGGATTGGCGTAAATTATAAAAGTGCATTTGAATTTGTGAGAAGAATTTATAACGAGTTTAAAAATCTTTACATTGAGGGAATTTACACACACTTTGCCACATCGGACGAAAAGGATAAAACTTTTGCTTATGATCAGTTTGAAAGATTCATTAATTTAATTAAGGAACTTAAATTTGCTGGAATTGAATTTCAATTGAAGCATTGCGCAAATTCCGGAGCAATACTTGATATGCCAGAGACATATCTTGATATGGTTAGACCCGGAATTATGCTTTACGGCTATCATCCATCGCTTGAGGTTTTGAATAAGATTGAACTTAAACCTGTTATGACTTTAAAATCAAAAGTTGCCTTTATAAAGGAAATTGAACCTGGAACAAGCATAAGTTATGGGAGAAAATTTATTGCGAGTGGGAAAACGAGGATTGTAACTATACCGATTGGATATGCGGATGGTTATAGACGCTCGCTTACAAATCTTGGAAAGGTTCAGATAAATGATAAAATTTTCCCGGTTGTTGGAACTGTGACAATGGATCAAATCATGGTAGATGTGGGGTTGAGCACAGAAATAAAGGTTGGTGATGATGTAATTTTATTCGGGAGTGGAACTTTAACCGCTTGGGAACTTGCGAAATTGCTTGGGACAATACCTTACGAGATTTGCTGTAATGTTTCAGCAAGGGTTCCAAGGATTTATTTAAGGGATTAAAAACAAAAGGGTCAAACTCATGGCATCAAAAGCATTCGCAGTGATAATGGCTGGTGGAGTTGGTTCAAGGTTTTGGCCTAAAAGCAGAGCCAGAAAACCAAAACAATTTTTAAACATTCTTTCCTCAAAATCTTTAATTGAGCAAACGATAGAGCGAATCAACCCATTGATCCCGGAGGAAAATATACTTATCGTTTCAAACAAGAATCAAACTGCGGAACTTGTCCAAGTTCTTCCAAAATTCCCAATCCAAAATATAATTCTTGAGCCACTTTCCAAAAACACAGCACCATGCATTGGTCTTGCAAGTTTGTTTATAAAAAGGCATCAACCCGATGCAGTTATGGTCGTATTGCCTTCGGATCACTTGATAACCGATGTTGAAAAATTTCTTAACACATTAAAAATTGGAATTGAATCTGCATATGAAACTATGGGATTGATAACCATAGGGATTCAACCAACTTATCCATCTACTGGATATGGTTATATTCAATTCATTGAGGACGATGAAAGTGAGATGTCAAAAAAGGGAGTTTATAAAGTGAAAACGTTTGCTGAAAAACCTGATCTTGAAACAGCCCAAAAATTCCTTGATAGCGGAGATTTTCTTTGGAACAGCGGTATGTTTATATGGAGAGTTGATGTGATACTTGACGAAATTAAAACGCATTTACCAGATATTTATGAAGAACTTATGAAAATTGATGAGGCAATTGGGAGAGATGATTTTAAAACGGTGCTTGAACAATCATATGGGAAGATGAGAGCAATTTCAATTGATTACGGAGTTATGGAGAAGACAGATCGTGCTTATGTAATAAAAGCAAGTTTTGGGTGGAGCGATGTTGGAAGTTGGGAAGAAGTTTATAACCTTGCGCCGAAGGATAAGGATGGGAATTACATTGCTTCAAATTCAGAAAATGTGATTTTAATTGATGTCAAAAATTGTTTAGTTGAAGGGAATAGAACTCTTATTGCAATGATTGGTGTTGAAGACTTGATAGTTGTGAGTACAGAAGATGCCATCCTGATTTGTAAACGTGACAGAGCCCAGGATGTCAGAAATGTTGTTAATTTTCTCAAACGAAAAAATTTAGATAAGTATTTATGAGGTCTTTAAAAATTTTAGGGATAATTTCCGCATTCGTGTTTAATTCATGCACGAGCGCTGTTCGTTATTCAACTCAGGATACATCCTTTAAAAACTCCGAAAAAGTTCAAGTCGGTGTTGCATCATACTACGGCGTGGAGTTTCACGGTAGACCCACAACAAGTGGGGAAACTTATGATATGAACGCTCTCACAGCAGCTCATCCAACTCTACCGATAGGAACACTTGTTAAGGTTACAAACCTTGCAAATAATAAAAGTGTAATCGTGCGGATAAATGACAGAGGTCCTTTCAAAAAGAATAGAATTATTGATGTTTCGTATGAGGCAGCTAAACAACTTGGTTTTATAAACGATGGTACAGCTCTTGTGAAAATTGAAGTCATAGAATTACCAAAGGACGGTCAAGATAAATAAATTTTTAACATTGCAAGGCAGGACGATACCATAATCTCTTCGCTTATTAATAACTTTCTAAACAAAATTTTCAAAGTTAACTTGAGAAGATTAAAACCACCAGCTTTAAGGAAAGGAGATGTAATTGGAATCATTTCCCCGGCAAGTTCGCCAGATGATTTTTCAAGGATAGATAAAGGTATAGCATATCTTGAAAGTTTAGGTTATAGAGTAAAACCAGGTAAGTACATTTATGGGCGAAGTGGTTATCTTTCGGCTGGGGACGATGAAAGGGCAAGGGATTTGAATGAGATGTTTTTGGATCCGCAAGTTCGTGCGATAATTTGTGTAAGAGGTGGCTACGGCACGCCGAGAATACTTGATAAGGTTAATTACATTGCTATAAGAAAAAACCCTAAAATTTTCGTCGGCTACAGCGATATAACAGCGCTTCAATTTGCCATCTTTAAAAAAACTGGCTTGATAACTTTCTCTGGTCCGATGCTCGCAGTTGATATTTATTCAAATTTTGATGCTTACGCTGAGGAATTTTTCTGGCGGATTTTGACATCAAAATCAAGCAAAATTGAGATAAAAAATCCAATTGATCAAGATATCCAAGTTTTAAATCACGGGAAAGCTGCAGGAACATTGCTCGGTGGAAACCTTTCTTTGATTGCGTCAATAATTGGAACTAAATTTCAACCGGATTTTAACAATTCAATTCTTGTGATTGAAGATATCGGTGAAGAACCATATAGAATTGACAGGTATCTTTCGCAATTGAAAAATTCTGGAATACTTAACAAAATTAAAGGCTGTATACTTGGGCAATTTACAGATTGTGTCGCAAAGGAACCTGAAAAAAGTCTAACACTTGAGCAAATCTTTCAGGATTATTTTAAAAATCTTGGAATCCCTATCCTGTCCAATTTAAGTTATGGACACATTCCTCAGAAAATCACTCTGCCAATTGGAGCAAGAATAAAAATTGATACAAAGAGAAAAACAATAACAATAGTTGAAAAGGTTCTTTCTTAAAATAATAACTTTTACATTTTTCACATCGTCTTTATCATCGCAAAACTTTCTTCAATTTAAAATCACCCGTGAACTATCAAACTTTTACTGGAATGGGCTATTTAATTTTCACATCTTAAAGAATTCGTTTGATCTTTACATTTATGAAAAGTTTTCAGAGATGGTGATAAAAACTGATAGAAAATTTATACGAGATGACAACGATTTTAAATTTGGCTTTTACAAATATATCTCCCAACGGTTTAAAGCTGCATTTTTGTTTAACTCAATTTCATTCGTTGATGATAAACTCGCTGGTTTAAGCAGGGCATCATCAAGCGAACTTTTATCTGGTGTAAAGTTTCAAGCATCTTCAAAATTTGGCTTTCACTTTCTTGGTGGATACAAAATTGATTATCAGATGGGTCAGAGGGACAAGGGTTGGGTTTACAAAATTTCTTCCGATACATCTGATTTTATTTTTTCAGACTACCATTTTAAGGCAAATCTAAACCATTATGAGGACTTTATAAATCCAAGAAAAAATGTCTTGTCTGCGTTGAATTTAACAATATGGCGAATGTTTACACCTAATGTTGAGAGTAAAGTTGAATTTCTTGCCAAACATGTGAGGCGTGATTTTTATTTTTACGCTGATACGAATTTGCGAAAAATTTATAACATTAATTTTAACATTGAAGGAAGAGATGAAAAAACGATGTCTGGATCTATGTCTTTGGGTTATCCATTGCTGGACAGGTTAATTTTAAATTTAAATTTTGTTTTGAGCAACAGAAACATAGGGAAAATTATACGATATAAAACATCCTCACTTTACGATTCAAAGATTAGTGAATTTACCCTGAACGCAGGCGCTGGATTATCTTATGAAACGGAAAGGTTAAAGACGAGGTTTGAAATCGGCTATTCGGAGCGAAATGAGATTCATTCCCCGCAAAAGCATGAGCTTACAACCGAAACCTTATTTTTAAGAATAAAACAAAACGAAGAGCAGAAGAACAATAAGAGTTTAAGAAGGATCATAAATGGAGAAATTTCGTTTGATATCTCAAAAAGATTAACAGTTGGAAGTATGTTTTACGTTTCCCTTTTTAGATATGATACGCCAAGCAATCTTAACGATGACGATAGAGATGAATTGCTTCAAATTGTTAGAATTTTTTTTAAGTTGAAAGTTTCAAATGAAGTTCAAATGGAGATCCCACTTGACCTTAACAGTCAGCATCTTATTTATATTTTTGCGACAAGAAGTATTAATAATAACTGGAACAGGATAATAAAACTTTCTCCTTCGGTTATTTTTGAAAGCGGATATTTGAAAAACAGGGCGAGTTTTTCCGTGCTTGCAAATTATACGGTTTATGATTTTGAGTCGGTTGCCTCAACAGTTAAAAGTTATGTTTTTAGACAGTTTTATCTTAACGATTCAATTTCTTTTCCAATTTTTGGAAAGTTAAGTTTTGATGGAAATTTGCAGATTATTTTTTCCGAAAGCGGAAGGTTGAAGTGGAAAGAATTTAAAGAGAAACCAACCATCTTTATAAGGACGAACGAATATAACTTCAAATTAAATTACTCGTTAAACAAAAGTGCAAAATTTTCCATTGGGTATCGCTTTTTTGATGAGAGAAGATTTAGATTTATTGAACTTAACAAAGTTCCAGATTCAAGGATAATCGCATCGGGTCCTGTATCTGTAATAGAGATTACGAATGAAAAATTTAGGTTAAATTTTGATGGTTGGATTGAAAGATTAAAATTTGGTGAAAAGACAAGCGATGTGCCAAATTTGAATATAAATTTAAACATTAATTTATGAAAAAAAACCGTCCAAAATTTGAATCCGCTGATTTTCCATCGGATGTTTCATCGTTCAAGAAGTTTGAAAAATTTCTTTATGAGTTGAGAGGCAAATATAAAATTTCGGATGAGGATTTTTATAGGCTTTATCTTGCTTCAAGTGAAGCGTTTATAAATGCCATCGTTCACGGAAATAAACTTGAACCAAGTAAAAAGGTAAAAGTTAGGTTCAAGTCTTTTAAAAAAAGTTTTGAGATTGAGGTACAAGATGAGGGTGAAGGTTTTGAGCCTGAATCTATCCCGGATCCGACCGTTAATGAGAACCTGTTGAAGGAATCGGGGAGGGGAATTTATATCATCAAAGCTTTTTCCGATGTGGTAAAATTTCACAAAACCAGAAATGGCATGAAAGTCAGAATAAAAATAAAAAAGCGACCGAGCGCCCTCTAAAAAGGGTCGCCCGATCGCCAACGGAGGTGCTACGGCGGGCGTTGAAATCTTAAAGAACGAGCAAATCAAGAAAAGGTGCTCAAATCAAGGTACTTTTAGAGGTGCTCATTTAGGTGCGTCTTCATATAAAAGAAACGCAAATATTGTGCCAAAAAATTTTTAAAATTTTACCAAGATTTCAATAAATTTTTAAATAGATTTTGTTTGTCAAAAGTCATAATTTGGGACAAAAAGTGGCAAATTTAAACAATGCTTACAAACTACCACACCTTAAAATGTTTGATTCAAAAGCTTAAA